>JARGOJ010000109.1:0-7033 GCA_029210225.1 Planctomycetota bacterium | reverse complement strand
GGCCAGCTGATCGAGCGCCGAGTTGGGGTTGTGGCTGTCCCAAGCCGAGGCGTTTTGCCTCTTCCACGGCGGTCAATGATCTCAAGTGTGGCGCTCATTGGCTCCGAGTTTCAAATGGAGTCGGCGGGCCAGCGCATTATCGTCAACATCCGCGACTTTCTTCACGCCCACGTCGGCCGCATGCGCGTTCGCGGTTCCCGCCGCATCCTCACCAGGGGTGGTCGGGAGCTTCGCGTTGAGACAGAGATCACTCTCATCGACCTCTACTTTCGCGGAGGCGCCGCCTACCGCCTCGACCTAAACAAGGTCTCTTTCGAGCACGACCCCAATCTATCGGGCTTGGTGCGTGCTGAGGCGACGACCAACTTTCTCTGGGAGCTGGCGCAAAAAGCCCAGGACGTCCGTCGTCCGATTGTTCCCGCTGCCTTACCCTTAGTTGAGGGACCAAAGAGTCCGTACTGGGCCGCCGCCCGCATTCCAAGCTTGGTGGTCTTCGACAACTGGGGCCGGTGGTGGTTTGCGCTCGCCGCCAATCAACATCTCCCGTCTCCAGCGCGCCTGGATGAAATCGTCTTCACGAACACCCCTGCCCGGAAGAGCCCGCCAAGCACAGCGCTGATGCCGAGCCTCACACCTTCCAGTGGGACCCGCCTTCCAAACATGAACACCCCGGCTCGGGGAACCCCCACTTCTCAACGACCGCCACAAAACCCAGCGCTCACCCCTTCCCAGGGAACGAAAATACCCAGACCTCCAGGAACCGGGAGATACGCCAACCTCGCTTCGCGGCAAAGCGACCTTCAATACGGTGATTCGGAGATCGTCACTTCAAGCGGGGCCTCCGACTCCCTAGCTCCCGTCAACGTTCAGGTGGGCCAGCGTTATGAGCAGCTCATGAATGAAGCGGCCGACTTCGAGAATCAGGGATACATCGAACAGGCCGAAGCTAAGTATCGCGAAGCCCTGGAAACCCAAGACACCTTTGAGGTCCGCCTCGCCTTGGTCGAAACCCTCGTCGACTCGAATCCATTTGAAGCTTGGCATCTCTGCGGTGGGACCGTTGATTTGTATGCTGAGCGAGCCGCCGAGTTAGTGGAGAGCTACAAGGGGGTTCACCGAGAAAACTACGACTGCCACGACTTCCTCACTTATCGTGCGCTTCGTCGCTTCCTGCGAAAACTAGAGGTCGAAAAACAACCCAACTACGACCCCATGCGCAAATTCTTCTCCTTTCACGAGCTGTCCAACAAGCTCCCTGACACAACCAAGGGCGGCTTGCTCGACGCGTACGGCGAAGAGCTGCACTTCGTCTTCCCAACCATTCACCGCCAGCTCATCTCTTCATACAACGGCCTCGACCTCTTCAACAGAGCCTTCCGCTTTCTCGGTGTGGGCGGCGAAGACGAAGCCTTTGACCTCTTGCTCTTCAACGACCCCTATGGTTGGCGCCGCTTCTACGGCCCGTCCTTATCCGGACTCATTGGCTTTGGTTACGATTACCTCGGAAACGTCTTCCTCTACGATCCTCGGGAGCGCCCAAACGACCCGAGCATCGTTCGCCTGGATGCGGACACCGGTGAGCTTGAACCTGTCTCCGGAAACTTCGTTGAGTTCATCGGCGTCGATCTGACCGACCGCGACGAAGACATCGCCCGATCCCGTCTCCTCAGACAATGGCAGACCAAGAAGTCCCAACTTAAAATGCATGAATGTCTCTCTTTTCAGACCTCTCCGGTGCTTGGAGGAGAGAGAAACTTCCTGAATTTGACGACGAGCGAACTTGGAATTCGCCTGCATATGGCTGGGCAAATCGCCACCCAAGCCCAGCAGATTCCGGAAGGAGCCACTATTCATGGGGTGCGTGTGGTGAACCAGGAAGAGCTGCTGCTTAAAGTTTACTGGGACTATTGATCTACAAATTCACTCCCGTCTCCATCTAAAATCTCGCCCCCGCGTATGATTTAGCAGAGAGTCCCAGGTTCAGACCTGGTCGAATTGTCATGGGAGGAAAAAGTCTTGAGGCAACGAATAGGGAAATGCTTGATCGCCGTCGTGCTGTCTTGCTTACTTTGGACTGTCATGGTCCAGCGACCGACGAGCTATGCTCATACCGGAACAGTCCGGGGCCCACTTAAGAGCATCAAGATCGAGAGCGACGCCTTCAAGAAGAGCGTCGTCAAAAACAAGGTCTATCAAGACGCTCTCAAAATCACCCTGCTCGGCGAAGGCGATAAACCGCTCACTTTTTACAATGGCAAGCTCTCCGTCACCTCCGGCACGGTTCCCCTTGTCGAGAAGTTGCCGGCCCCTGTTGATGGCGTCATCACTCTCAACAAGTGGACCGTCACTGGCAATGAGATCAGTGTTAGCACCGACAAGATCTTGGAGATTCGCAAGTTCCGCAGCGCGAGTTGGCTCAGCCTCTTGCCGCCGCTCATTGCGATTGGATTAGCCCTCTGGTTTCGACAGGTCATTGTGTCTCTCTTTGGAGGAATCTGGCTCGGGAACGCTCTGATCTCGGTTCTCAGTCCGAATTTCGATAGCAAACAGTTCGTCCTGGATGGCTTTGGATTCTTGCCAGCTTTGTCTGACACCATGATCAGTCAATTAGCGGATGCCGACCATATGTCTGTCATCCTCTTTACGCTGCTTATGGGTGGCATGGTGGGCGTCATCGCGGCCTCTGGGTCCATGCGCGCCATCGTCGATCTCATTTCAAAGAAGGCGAAGTCACCGCGCTCAGCGCAGCTCTCGACTATGGGCATGGGCATCGCGATTTTCTTCGACGACTACGCCAACACCATTTTGGTGGGCAACACAATGCGGCCCTTCACCGACCGCTTTAGAGTTTCCCGAGAGAAGCTTGCTTATATTGTCGACTCAACCGCGGCCCCCGTCGCGGCCCTGTTTTTAATCTCGACATGGATCGGCTACGAAGTCGGGCTCATCGGTGAGATGCTTGAAGCGGGGGATATCAAAATGGGTGCCTACAACACTTTCCTCTACTCTGTGCCATATCGCTTTTACTCGATCTTTGGCTTGCTGATGGTTTTCATCGTGGCCTTTTTGGGACGCGACTTTGGACCCATGCTCGCCGCCGAACAACGCGCCCGGCAAAAAGGTCAGGTGCTTGCACCAGGAGCCAAACCCCTTGCCGACGATAACGCCGCCAATGAATTTTCTGGGAAGAAGTCAGGGAAGTGGTGGGTCGCGACGGTCCCTATCCTCGTCATGATCCTCACGATTCTAGGCTTCCTGTTTCAAACAGGGTCTTCGGATGCCAGCAAAGAAGCCTTTGAACTGTTGAAGCAAAGCGGACGAATCGCCCAGGTCGAAGTTGAGTCTGCTGGAACTTATGGCGAGCTGCTCCCCAAAGTCCAAGCCGTGACGAAAACAGCGCTTGGTGAAAAGCTCGGGAAGACTCTCGACAAGAAAGCCGTCGATGCGAAGTTACTGAAGTTCGAGGATCTCCGAGACAAAGCCAACATGATGAACAGCGCTACGGGAATACTCTCGAAGGCCGACCCATACGGCAGCCTCGTCTATGGAGCGGGATACGGTTCTTTAGCGGCGATCATCCTCGTCATACTCGGCGGCTTTATGTCCCTAGAAGACACCATGACCGCATACATGAACGGCATTAAGAGCATGTTGCTCGCCGTGGTCGTCCTGACGCTCGCTTGGTCTCTTGGCAAGGTGTGTAAAGATCTCTCGACAGGAGAATACCTCGCCGAGCTGATTCGAGACATCTCCCCGGCCTTACTCCCAACCTTGGTCTTCTTGTTGTCGGCGGCCATTGCCGTCGCCACGGGAACATCCTGGGGAACCATGGCCATCGTCTTTCCTATTCTTGGCCCGCTGCTTGGCGCCCAGGTCGACAACTCAGCCTTTGAGGGCATCCTTTTTGGAAGCGTTGGCGCGGTCCTGGCGGGTTCTTGCTTCGGCGACCACGCCTCACCGATCTCGGATACCACGGTGCTCTCGTCGATGTCTAGTGGCTCCGACCACATTGACCATGTTCGGACGCAGCTGCCCTATGCGGTCTATGCCGCCACCATTGCCATTCTCTTCGGCTTCCTGCCGGCAGGTTTTGGCTTGTCTCCGTGGATCGGTTTAGTCTTTGGAGGCGCCGCCCTGATCGCCGGGGTTCGCTTCTTCGGCAAGCGCCCTGAGGACCCCATTCCAAAAGAGGGATCAAGTGCCGCCTAGCACCGCCCTCTGGTTCTACCCCCTGGCTGCGTTTCTCTTCGGCATCAACGTCGGGAGCTTTCTCAACGTCTGCATTTATCGAATGCCCCGGAACTGCGTCACGGTTAACAAGCCGAGTCGTAGCTTCTGCCCTATTTGCCGCCGCCATCTGCGTTGGTATGAAAACCAACCCCTCATCGGTTGGCTACTCTTAAAGGGACGTTGTGGTGGATGCAAACTGAAGATTTCGCCCCGATATCCGATTTTTGAACTGCTGACTGGTATCCTTTGGGCCCTCGCATCTCAGCGATTTCTCCAGCCGGACAACCTGGATTTCGGCGCCTTTTTTGTAGCAGCGATCTTTATCTCGGTGGTCATCGTCGCGGCAATGATCGACTACGACCTGAGAATCCTCCCAAACCGCCTCACCATTCCTGGGATGATTCTCATACCCGTTGGGGTTTGGTTCTTCCCAGCGATTTGCCCTGGTATCGACCTGCCAGATTACGCCAACGATCTTCATCAATGGCTCAAGGGTCCGATTTCCTGGTGGCAGAGCGAGTTTCTAACGGGCATCTATCTAGATAGCCTAAAGAGCCTCGCGAGCCTTCAGGGAAGCCCCTACCAAGCCTCTGCCCAAGGCCTCGCGGCCTCCCTCGCCGGTCTTTGCTTTGGAGCCGCGGTGATTTGGGGAATCTCAAGCATCGGGAGCATCATCTTTGGCCGAGACGTTATGGGTTTTGGAGATGTCAAATACATGGGCCTGCTCGGGGCTTTTGTTGGGGTAAGAGGAGCCGCGTTGACGATCTTGTTGGCGTGTTTGCTTGGATGCATTGGTGGGCTGCTCTATAAGTTCATCGATGGTCGAACCGAGATATCCTCGGAGGCCTTTCAGGAAGATTTAGGTCCTAGCAGCCAACTTCTTCTGCGCCTCTTTCGTAAAGAACCTGTGGCGTTAGCAAACGGTCAAACCGGCTATCGTTTTCATGGTCCCGCCGCGCTTTTCGCTCGAATTCTGACCGGAGACAGCACCATACCGTTTGGTCCCTATCTCTCAATAGGCGCCCTCATGGTCGCGCTCTACCCAAAAACTATGGAGCACTGGATTCTTGTCTGGTGGCCATCTCTGCTCGCCGGAGGATCCCAATAATGAGACTCAATTCTGCAATTCCTGTGATGTGCCTCGGCGCTTTCATCTTGGCTTTCGGCGCGAATCAGACCAACGCCGGGCCTGACAAAACAGGCCTGACTCAGCGCCCGACGGACAATGAGACGCTCATTAAAAACGGCTTTAAGCACACAGTGCTCAGTAAGCGACGGCGAGCCCTCCTGAAAAAACTCCCGAACAGCTCGGTCTTGCTCCTCGCCGCCGCCCGCCCCCCCGCCGAAGACTACGATCCTTATCGTCAGTTCCCTGATTTCCTCTATCTCACCGGGCTTGAACAAGGTCCGTGCTACTTGCTTCTCATCAAGAATGACAAAGGTCAGGGCCAGGATATTCTGCTGCTTCCTCGCCGCGATCGTTACAAAGAAATGTGGGAGGGAAAGAAGCCTTCACTCAATAGCGAGAGCGCCACCGAACGCGGCCACAGCTCTCTGGAAGACACACGAAAACTCTCAAAGCTCGTGAACGCCGCCCTGAAGAACTCGAAGAGCTTTTACCTTGGCGGCCTAAAAAAGAAGAAGCTCGGTGACTGGGACATCAAAGTACCGTCAGGAGTCTCCGTAAAATCCGCAACCTTAGCCATCGCCAAGCTTCGCCTCGTCAAAGACGCTGGAGAAATCGCGCTTCTTGAGCGGGCCATTGATATCACCGCTGCTGCTCAGATTGAGGCCATGAAGTCGATACGAGCGGGGCAATATGAATATGAAGTTCAAGCCTGCATCGAATACATGTTTAAGCGCTACGGCGCTCGCTTACCGGCTTTCAACTCGATCTGCGGCAGCGGGCCAAAGTCCTGCGTGCTGCACTATAGCGCTAACACTCGGCGCATGAAAAAAGGTGATCTCATCGTCGCCGATGTTGGCGCCAACTTCGCCGGTTACTGCGCGGACGTGACCCGAACCTTTCCGATCTCCGGGACCTTCTCTCCTCGCCAACGCGAAATTTACAACATTGTGCTCAAGGCTCAAGAAGCAGGAATCCGCGCTGTTAAACCGGGAGCAACCCTGAGAGATGTTCACCGTGCGGCCTCCAATGTCATTCGCAAAGCGGGCTACGGGCGATATTTCCAGCACGGGACTTCTCATTGGCTGGGGCTTGAAACCCATGACACCCAACAAATCTCGCTAAACACCGTGCTCAAACCCGGCATGGTCCTCACCGTCGAGCCAGGCATTTACATCGCCGCCGAAGAAATAGGCGTCCGCATCGAAGATGATGTTCTCGTCACCAAAAAAGGCTGTCGAGTGCTATCCAATGGTGTCCCCAAGACCGTTGATGAGATCGAGAAGATCATGAAAAACGCAAAGGGCATCGGGGCCCGAAAAGTCGCCCCTGTCATCCTTCGCGGCATCAAAAAGTCAAAAGCCGAGCCGAAGAAAGAAGACAGCGAAAAGAACCCCCTGTCCGGACCAACAAAACGCCGTCTTTATTGACTCATGAAGAGATGGCTCTGGGATGGTAAATTAATCGAAGAAGTCCTAGTGAATCAGAAACACATTGTCTGAGGCCAAATCATGCCGATCTACACCTACCAAGTCGTAAAAGACGACGGCTCTCTTGGTGACGTCTTTGAAATCGTCCGCAAGATGTCCGACGCTCCTCTCACTCATCACCCAGAGACCGGCGAAGAAGTGAAACGTGTTTACCAAGCGCCAAACGTCGCCTACCGCTACACGGAAA
>JARGOJ010001211.1 GCA_029210225.1 Planctomycetota bacterium | reverse complement strand
AGTGTGCTCTGAGCCTGTCATGAGGCCGTCATTGTTCTTTCATAGTTTCAATGACCGACTTTATCTCAACCCAAAGCGAACGTTCTATTCGATATAGATTAAGTCTGCGTGTTCGGCTTTCTTCTCCAAATCAAACGCCTTGATAGCTTTGCGCGCCCAAACTCCCTTGCGGAGCATAGTATCCACTAAGAGCCTGATCTTGACCTGCTCGGGTGTGTATTTTGGAGTCCAAAAGGCTTCACCCCAGGTGTGCCTTCTCGCCGCTTGAATGCGGTATTGATATCGATAGAGCTTGGACTGATCCTTAACGATAAGCTCCATGAGATAGACCTCTGGGACGTATGCTGGCAGTATGCCAAGGCTTAGACCATGTAATATAAAGGGGTTTCCACAATTCCCCATTTTGACTCTCTCAAAGCGGATTGCTAGCAGAGTCTTTGTACTCTCATTCGCCCCAGATATCTGAAAGTAGCCTGTGGACTTCAAAGTCTTCAGGGAGCCTTGATCCAATTTATCCGAGAGCCCAATGAGTCCCCCCGGATGGCCGGATTTGAGGACCTTTAGCGCTGACTCTCGGACGTAGAGGTTGGAAGGGCCACAACCAAGGACAGTGATGCTGATGACGAAGAGTAATATTCGCATAAAGAGTATCCAGTCTATGTCTAAGAGGACCCTGCATTCCTCAGACACCAGCCTCACCCAAGCCGTTCAATTGGATTTTTATTTATTTGAAACGTGTCATGACCGTGGATTGACTCTGACACATTTGACGTGCAGAGATGATTATTCCCGACCAATGCAAAATTGAAATGTGCTATTCATTTCAATCTCTCTGGATCTAAGAGACGATGCTTCACTAGATAATTCCACACTGAATTGGGTACCAAGGCCAATAACTTAGCTGCTTCATAGTCGCGGCCCCGTTCACGAACTAAACTCGAAGAGATGTTGCTGGTCACGATTTCATCACAGAAATACTTGTGTTTCTCATTGGACAGTAATGATTGCGGTTTTTCAAAGTCGTAGCCGAGCCTGTGAATTATGTAGAAGCTCATAGCCTCCGCCATCCAAGTGGCGCCCTTCCACAAGTGAAAACTCTGCGCGACATCCGACCCCATCACCCACGCGAATTGATGCTTCGAATACTTTGGCATAAAGTAATCTCGCATGATCTCGGCAGTTTCCATGGTCGTCTCATAAAACTCATGACCATGGGTGATTTCGAAATCACAGACCTTCAGTCGAGCATAGGGCTCCGTCGCCAACTTAGCCATAGCCAAGCGATGCTCCCCGGGCATGAGTTTCTTACCCCAAGCGTGCTTCCCTACCAGGTAATACCAGACCTCGTCGACATCCGTTAATGCCAAGATCTCTAGTCCCATCGTTAAGTGACCATTGGTGATGGGATTCGCAGAGGTTCCAATTAAAGCGATCTTACGCCCCTGGGATAAGTTCTGGGCTCTATCAATGCTCAGCGACAGCTCACCCAAGATGTCAATTTTCTCATGCAAGCCCAAGGCCATCAGCAATTGCGTCGCGTCGCCATACAACTCGGGCTTTTGTTGCGATGATGCCCCTAGGTAATCCATCAATAAACGTTGTAAAGACTGAATGCGGTCGACCGCCGACTCCGATTTTGCCTCAGTCTCGTCAAATCGCCGAATTCGGCGCATAAGCTCGCCCCAATCACTCATGCCCGATTTCCTCCCTCACTATAGAACTCGTAATTGACTGGCGCTAAATCACTTTGAGCGCCTTTAGAAACATCTCCGACTCAACAAGGGCCACTTCCGTCTCCACCGGGCCTTCTGCCAACGCCGCAGACACACTCTCGGTCCAATAGGCCGTGGCATCCGGCAATATCGCCTCACCGATAACCCGAACTCGAAAGGACAACTTTACATTCGCAAAATTGACGGTCATTGTCGCAGTTCCGGGCGGCACTTCGTCGAAGAGGCTGAGAGTCACAAAAGCCATGTAGCCGGAATCTGTGCGGCTATAGCGAAGCGCTGTCGCCCGGCCGTATTCTTCATCGTCATCGACTTTTAACACGACCCCTAAGCTTAACTCGTATCTCACTCCCGAATCCGATGCGCTTCTCACAGCGTAGAGCAAGAAGAGCTGCAAGGGCGTTTCCCGGCCTTTCACTCGCTGCGCTGGCAACTCCTGAAACAATGCGCTTCGTCCAACCGACTTGACCGTTTTCGCGCCGGCAAAAATCTGATTCGGGCCCGCAAGCTCTTGCAAGCGCCGCGACATATTGACCGCATCTCCGAGAACTGTGAACTCATAGCGCTCTTCCGACCCTACATCTCCCGCGATGACCTCGCCAGTATTGATGCCGATCGCTACGGACAAGGTTGGCGTCTTTCCTTTTTTCAATTTGAAATTGAGCGGCAACATCTCGTTCTGCATTGAAATCGCTGCCAAACAGGTCCTCCAGGCGGGGTA
>JARGOJ010000108.1:8776-14068 GCA_029210225.1 Planctomycetota bacterium | reverse complement strand
AAAACCGAAGCCGAAGCCAAAAACGGTTCCCAAGCCAAAACCGAAGCCGAAGCCAAAAACGGTTCCTAAGCCGAAACCCAAGCCAAAACCAAAACCCAAGCCAAAGCCAAAAGCTAAGCCGAAGCCAAAACCGAAGCCAAAACCAAAGCCTAAACCGGTTCCAACACCGAAGCCGAAGCCGAAGCCCAAACCGGTTCCGAAGCCGAAGCCCAAACCGGTTCCGAAGCCCAAGCCCATTCCTCTTAAGCCGAAGACTGCAAAACCAAAGATTGCGTTCCCCAAGCCGAAGAGGACGGATCTCGTTCCTTTGGATAAACCGAAGCCAAAGCCGATTCCCAAACCCAAACCGGTTCCAAAGCCCATGCCGAAGCCGATTTCAAAGCCGGTTCCGAAGCCCAAACCCAAACCCAAACCGGTTCCAAAGCCCAAGCCGGTTCCGAAGCCCAAGCCGGTTCCGAAGCCCAAACCCAAGCCGGTTCCGAAGCCCAAGCCGGTTCCGAAGCCCAAGCCGAAGCCAAAGGAGCCGGAATTTGTTCGGAGGAATGAGGTCAAGAAAGTTGATCGCCAGAAGAGCACCGTTCGACTTCGGAACCCACCGGAGCGTCCGCGTCCATTTGAGCGCAACCATCGCAAGCGTCATAAGGAGCTGAAAGATTGGAAGCGATTTGCAGCGTCCAACTTCTCTGCTAAGGGCAAGAAGATGCCGCAGATCGACATTCTCAATTCAGATCGAGACTGGAAGTACATATTCGAGCAATTTCAGTTTTACCCTGTGGTCGCGAGCGGTCAGGGCTTTTACGCCGTCGACGTTTGGGCGGAGAAATTTGAAAAGCCGCAAGACAGCATTTTCTATCTGAAAAACCTCGGCTACAGCAACTACGCCATGCGGATTCAAACCGCCAAATTTAGAGAGATCAAACAAATTGCCCGGAAAATTGTGAAGCCGAAGTTTAGTGCAAGCGTTCAAACTCTAGTCTTTATGCCCGAAGACTTCGTGAGCTACCTACTCTGGAAAGTCGAGAACGCCTGCAAAAAACAAGGGATTCCGTCGAGTCAGGCATCAAAAGTGGAGTTGCGCTTTGAAACAGATTCAAGAGGTCAGTGGATATTAAGCCTGGAACGTATCTATCAATAGTTTGCCCAGGCAAGCACGGACGACAAGGGACAACTATAATGGTCACCGGAATCGGAAAAACAGAGAATGGACTCACCCACAGAGGTCCCACAATGATGCGCTCATTTATAATCGCTCTATGTCTTGTCCCACTCTTCTGCGCCCCCGCTCTGGCTCAAGATAAAAAGAAGAAGTCGACCGACATGTCCCGAGGAGACTACTTCTTCAAAGCGGGATACTATCTTAAGGCGAGCGAGTCATACCGTGTCGCTGTGCTCGATAAGCCCAGTGATACAGGCCGCCTCATGGCCTTCGCGAACTCTCTCTTCGCCGTCGGAAACTTTCACTACTCATCCCACGCCATCCGTCGCGCCGTTAAATACTCGCCCAAAAAAGCCTCATTTGCTCCTCAAGTCGCTCCAATGTTCGGCTCGCGCCTAGCCTATGACCGCGCTCTTGATGATCTGAAGCGGTACGTGACCTACAATCGTCGTGACCCTTCGGCTCTGACGGTCCTCGCCTACACCTACTACGCCGACGGCGAATATCGCAAAGCGCAAAAAATCTGTGGCTATCTCAAGCTGCTCGACCGCGAAGACTCCTTTGTGAGCTTCATGACCACCAAGATTCAGGCGCGACTTGGTGGCAAGGTGAGCGAAAAGCCAAAAACGAAGATCATTGAGATCGAGCCCATTAAGCCCGCTAAAAAACCAACCGCCGCAACCCTTGCCGATCTCAAGTTGCCTGAGACCAAGGCCATTCGAGAAACAGAAAAATTGAAAAAGAGTAAAGCTGTCTCGGCAGTGTCGGAGTAAAGCCATGTGGATTGTGCGCAACAAACTACGAGCGACCATTAAGATTGAGGGCACCGACATTGAAATCGGACCCGAAGCAGAAGTCGACCTCGACCTTCACGGCCGGGATGTTGTTGACGAAATGCTGCCCCTCGCTGTCGCCTTCGAGGAAGGCTACCTTGAGAACGTCTTCAAAGAGTCCAACGAAACGCCTAAATCAGCGAATGTCAACTTCGCCCCTGGCATGACCAGCGAAGAAATGACCTCGCAGTTAGCCGAGTTTAAAAAGTCTATTCTGGAAGAGTTGAAGCACAGTATTCCAGCGCCCGTGGCCGCCAAGGTTCCCGCCGAAACGGAGACGATGGTCTCGGCGCTGCTCGGTGAGAAAATCGGTGCGGTCCAAGAAGAATTGCGCGCCGGCGTGAAAGGTGTCCTCGAATCTCTAGAGGCCATGCAATCACGTCTATCGGTTGAGAAGCAACGTATCGTTTCCAACCCGAACCTGTCTAAAGCCGAGATTCGGGCGCGTATTGCGTTCATTGAAGAGACAGAACGAAACATTAAGACCAACTTCGAAAAGGTTGGTCACGAAATTGAAGGCACAGGTGGTCAAGGTGATGTTATGAACCAAGCCGACCTGTTGTCTGATCTTGGACTTGAGTAAGATCCTCGATCATTAACACAGATCAGCAATCTGAATGGACTCGCTTTCTCACATTGAAATCGAGTCATTTCAAAGACACGCCTTAATTTGGGGGAGTGCAAAGTGGCAAAAGCAATAGATGTCGGAACCTGTTTCCTTGTAGGAGCAGAATTAAGAAACGGAAAAGAAGTCTTCACCAGGGAGAGAGATGCGTTCTTCTCCATGCCGAAAGAAGACTTCTCAGAAGAAATGCTCACCGACGCCGGCGCAAAGTTCATGCACCGCGGGGACGAGCTCTTCGTCGTCGGTGAAGATGCTCTGAAATACTGCATGCTGACTGGAAAAGAAGACAGCTATCGTCGTCCTATGGCGCAGGGCATCCTCAACCCCTCTGAAACCGAGGCCATTCCTCTCCTAGAGCTTCTGATGACCGGAATCCTCGGGGAAGCGACCGAAAAAGGTGAAATCGTCGCGGCCACAGTGCCAGCAGCCGCACTCGAAAAAGATATGGACGTCACCTTTCATAAGATTGTCATTGAGCGTCATCTTAAGAAGCTTGGTTACGACGTTCGGATTCTTAACGAAGCCCTCGCGCTGATCTTCGCGGAAAACCCTCAAGGTCGTGATGAGCGTGGTCCTGTGCCATTCACTGGAATCGCCATCAGTTTCGGCGCTGGAATGACGAACCTCGTGGTCGCCTATCGGGCCAAAAAGCTGTTCGAGATCTCTGTTGCCCGTGGTGGGGACTGGATCGACCAGCATGTCTCCCGAGCTCGCAACGTGCCCTTCGGCAAAGTGACACACACGAAAGAGAAGAAGCTTGATCTCAGCAACGTGGACATGCGCGACTCTATTCAAGTTGCTCTCGATATCTACTACGAAGACCTCATTGAGTTCACGTTGGAGAAGTTCGCCGAACACTTTAAGAACTCTAACTCCGTGATTGATTACCCCATGGAGATCGTTGTTGGTGGCGGCACCGCGTCCGTTCCCGGCTTCGTGCAAAAGTTCGAGGAGACTCTGAAGAACGTTGAGTTACCTATGGAAATCTCCCGGGTGCGACTCGCTCGCGATCCACTCCATGCCGTCGCTCGGGGATCACTAGTCGCCGCCGTTTCCATGGAGAAAAAGAAGAAGAAAGAAGAAGCAGAGCGGAAGAAGCGCGAGGAAGAAGAGCGCCGTCGCCGCGAAGAAGAAGCGGCCCGCTTTGCCGTCGAAGAAGAGGCCGGTTCTCCAGTGATTCCTGAGGACATCGAGATTGAAACGGAAATCTGATTTTGTGATTTCCAAGAACGTTTAGAGGTTTGGCATGAGCCGGATTCAAAGACTACTCATAGTGATTCCTGCCGACGCGCAGCCCAAAGATTTCGACCTGAAGTCTTTGACCGCGCCCATAGGAGAGAAAGCGCCAGCTCATCTTAGAGCGCGCTTTCAAAATCCTGAGGGGTCCTCCGTCTCATCCAAGCCTGTCATTGTAGAGCCGGCAATCGTTGAGAGCCCTGCAGAAGCTTTCGATCCAGTGCTCAGCGTTGCGGCCGTCGCGGCTCCCGCGGTGGATAAAGCCCTAGAGGTTTCGGAGACTTCTGAAGCAGCGCGTGTCGAAGCGGAAGTAAGCCCTGCTGTTGCTGAAACGACCGCTGCTCCCGACCTATATGACTCCGAATACATTGAAGAGCAAGACGACGCCCCCGCGCCAACCGACGAAGAGCTTGTCGTGTCCTCCGTTGCCGTGACTCCCATGTTCCAAGAGGCCATCGGAAAAGACGTTGATCCCGCTTACAACGACGAATCCGTGGATACTGCCGCTGAAACGCAACGTCTCGCCGATGATGTCTCCCGATTTGTCGATAAAGAGGAAGAGCTTTCTGCTGCGACGACGCCCTACATGCCCATCGATGACGACGAAGAAGTTGGCTCGCTCTCAGGTGGTGTTCTAGCTGGCTTTGGTACTCTCGCAATGGCGATTGTGACCCTACTGCTTCTTTCGACCGGGGCGTTTTTCTTATGGGATCACTACGCCCGAGACAACACTGAGCTCGAAGTCGCGAAGAACGATGGGCCTGTGCTCCCGATCAACTTCAATGGCGCCTCGAAGAAAGGTAACCCAGACAATAAAGGAGACTCAGGAAAGTCGACCGATGAGAAATCCGGCAAAAAAAGTCCCGCGGTGGATCCAGAGAAAAAGCCTCCAGTCACCGATAAGACTGATAAAGAACCTGAGGTGAAGTCAGACCCCAATAAGACAGAGGACCCCAAAAAGACAGAGGACCCTAAAAAGGAGCCTGTGGGTCAAGAGCCCGACAAAGTCCCAGAGAAGAAACCTGGACTCTCGGCCATGCCCAGTTTGGAACCCTTTGTTGGAATCGAAGAAGATGAAGGAGAAGGCGGCGCCCAAGGTTTTGGATTTGGATCTAGCGTCGGTGTTGAAGAAGCAGAACCTGGTCTCATTCAAAAGATTGAGAACCTACGTGGCAAAGCCATCGCAGCCGAGAACAAGAAGAAATGGGTGGAAGCGCTCGATCTCTACGCTCAAATTCTTAGCCTGAAAGCTGGCGACCTCAACGCGCTGTTCCGCTCTGGAACTATTCACTACAAGACAGGCAGCTACGCAGAGGCGGAGAGCTTCTACAAAGAAACACTCAAGCTCGACGCAGGCCTTTCGAAAGCACGAAATAACTATGGTTTAGTGAAGTTGGCGCAAGGACAACGTGGGGAAGCTCGTAAAGCCTTCGAAATCGCTT
>JARGOJ010000108.1:0-8766 GCA_029210225.1 Planctomycetota bacterium | reverse complement strand
AAGCTAACCCCGATGCCCTTGTCAATTTAGGCAATGAATTGGCTCGCGAGGGCAAAAACCTCACCGCGGTCAATTATTACAAGCAAGCGCTCGCCATTAAACCCAATCACGACGTCGCAAAAATTTCACTTGCAGTCTCTCTCCTCACCATCGACAAAGACCAGTCCAAAGAGCTTCTTCTCACGCTAAAAGAGAGTGACTCCGTCGGCCCGCGAGCGCATATGCTGCTCGGCAAACTGGCACACGATGACCGTCGCTACGAAGAGGCTATTCAACATTACAAGGTCGCTATCGAAGGTAATCCAAAGCTCATAGACGCACGGATGAACTACGCAATGGCGTTGGTGCGGAGCAATCAATCGACCGAAGCCCTTAAACAAATGCGTCTGGTTGTCGCCGAACGCCCCAAAGATGCTCTCGCGTGGATGAACATTGGCATTGTCTTCACCGCCGTTGGCGATCGTCAGAAAGCCAAGCAGTGCTACGAATATTCGATTACCCTCAATAAATACATCGCCGAAACTCACTTCAATTATGCTCGCTGCGCCGAGTCGTTTGGTAACACTCTCATCGCTGTTGAAGAATACGAATTGGCATTAAAACTCAACAAATTCTATTGGCAAGCTTCGTTCAATATCGGCCTGATTTACCTCAAGGACAAGCGCCCTGACAAAGCTCTGAACTTCTTCAATCAGACCATTAGCATTCGGGCCAGCTTTGCCCCTAGTCACCTAAACCGCGCAAAAGCGCTGCTTCAATTGAAGAAAGTTGACGAAGCCAAATCAGCCCTTCGAACCTACTTGCTTCTCTCTCCAAAAGATGACCCAGATCGAGACTCCATCGAGAAAGCACTGAAGACCATGGAGAGCAGTCAAGAAGCCTCAGGGCGCCGCGGATTTTGACCATGAGTCTGGGTCACAACCTGAGCTCAATAAATATATTAAAGTAGTGTCGTTCCCGGTATAGTTTGAGGATTCAAGTCAAAGGACTGAAATGAACGACGCCTCGTCTCCCAATCCTAACGTGAGACGGTTGACGCCCAAACGGAGCCTCCTGTCCAAGGTCGTTGTCCTTGTGACTGCGGCTTACTTCGGCATAGAAGTCATCACTCTCGTTCCTTTCGCCTACCTATACCGCGACGCCTTGCTCGAAGACCGGGCTCAGCTTCTGAAACAATGCGCTCAGAAGGGCCGGATCGCATTCGACGAAACAAGCCGGGGGGGCATCGCTCCAATATCTAGTGACCTGCCCGCCGGACCAATCGTTAGCTTTCACTCTCCCGACGTAACCGCCTATGTTTTTACCGGACAATCACCCACAGGCGTACTCGGATTCAATTCCAATCGGGAGCTGACGCCCCTCGTCAACGAAAGCAGCGAATTCGACAGAGCAAAAGCCCAAGTTAAACAGTTCATCGATACAAAGCAGCCGAGCTTTACCGACCGTCTTGGCGCGTCACAAGTTCATATTGAGTGTCTCTATGGCAAGGAGGATAAGAAACTCCAGGCCGTCATGTACTTTTCGATTCCGCTTAATGACATCGAAAGCCATGTCCTGAGATTTAGCGCGTTCTCACTGGCGGGAGGGCTGCTTGCTTTACTGTTCTTTGGCGCTATCTCCATTCTCTATTTGAAGAAGAGCTTCTTGACGCCTCTTAATACAATTATTGATGCGGACAACGCGGGACGCAAAGGCGATTTCAATAAAGCGCTGATTGTTGAAGGGCTTATTCCGGACGATGAACTCGGGATGATTATGCACAGTCGTAATCGACTTCAGGTTCAACAACAGGCCTACCGAGAGAGCCTCGATGCAAAGAACTTGGAGCTATCGAGACAGCGAGAAGCGCTGCGGCGTTGGGGTCGAGAGCTGGAGAAGCTCGTTCAACGGAAATCCGATGAGCTGATGACCGCCCGAGAATCACTGTTTGAGAATGAGAAATTTGCCGCCCTCGGACGCCTGGCCGCCAACGTCGCCCATGAGATCAATAATCCACTCGCGTCCATTGCGGGCTACGCAGAGGAGCTGCGGGAATTGGTTGCTGAGATTGAAGTTGTCAAAGAGCATCCTGACTGCGCGCATTTTCCTGAAGCCTTGAGAATCATTGAGGAGCAGGCCTTCCGTTGCAAAGATATCTTGAAGAGGTTGTTGGGTTTAGCGCGGTCGGAGCGAATGAACGCCGAAGATGTCGATGTTGGCAAGCTCGTGCGAGAAACTGTGAACCTCACCGAAGCGAGCGCACGGCGCCGGAACGTGGAGCTTGTGGCCAGGATTCCAAGCAATGAAGGCCCATTCATTGAAACGGATTCGAGCTCGCTCGTTCAAGTTGTGACGAATCTTATCGAGAATGCGATTGATGCGGCCAACGCTGCGCGGGAGTCTCGTGATGGTCAGGGTCGGGTTGAGGTCTCTGTCCTGACGCGAACGGCGCCGAATCAAGATTCTAGAGATACGATTGTTCGAGTTATGGACAATGGTTATGGAGTGCCCGAAGACCAGCGGGAGAAGATCTTTAATGAGTTCTATACGACGAAGCCAATTGGTCGAGGAACTGGCCTCGGGCTCGCGATCTGCCAAACAATGACTCAGCGATTGGGCGGTCATATTGAGGTCGAGAGTCTGGACGGATCTGGCGCAGCCTTTTCCATTGTGCTGCCAGCCGCGATCACCAAAGACGCCCGTTACACGGACACTCCTCTGCCTACGCGGCCACCAGTCGCGGGCGATACAGCTTCGTTTCAGATAAAGAAAACGGGCTCGTTAAACGCGGACGAAATCGGGGATGAATAGCTCCGACGTTGAGATTGCACGCCTAAAACGGCGCTATCAAATTGATCCAGATAATGAAGTCTTGAAGTCCCAGTTGCTCAGTCTTTTTGAGCGGAGTGGTCTGCGTTATGAAGCGCAGCGGCTGGAGTATGGCTATTGGTTTGAAGATCAGAGGCAGGAGCAGTGGGAGACTCGGATTTCGGGATGGAGAAAGCTATTCATGCTTAATGGGACTTATTTAGAGCCTAACTGGGGTTTTAAGCTTTCAGGGGATGGTCGATTCTTGGTTTTTGCGGAGCCTTCTCGAATGAGTGGAGGGGGAACCTCGAAAGTGCATTTCTTTGAGGTGGAGAGTGGGAAGCGTTGCGATTCATTTTTGACTAGTTCAAGGGGGGTCGTGCAGTTTTTCAGTGTTGGATCAGATTTCTTGATTGTTAGTGATGATAGTCCAAAGCATGTTTCACGAGCTGTTTGTTCCGAAGATTCCGATTTGATGTGGAGTGGGCAGTTCGTTTCGAGAATTGGAGAGATGGCAGTACTGCGATTTGAAGATGGAAGTGTGAAGTGTTGGCCCCATGGTGAGGAGCACTTCGTTGGTTCTGATCGGGTGTTGGTTGGAATTGATCGGGAGTTGGAATTGTTGCTGTTGCGTTCTGAGAGGCATGCGGGGACGTTGGAGTTGAGGAGCTTTACTGGGGAGCTTGTTCGGGAGTTTGGGTACGAGGATAAGTGGGTTCTGTATTGTCCGGGGCGGGTGGATTTCTTTGTTTGTTTGGGAGGAGACGAGTGGCGGTTTTGCCGAATTTTGAAGTCGGGTGTGATTGAGGAGCATGACTTTGAATTCTCCTTTTCTCACTGCGAGCACTTTCGAGTTTGTGAATCGGGGAATGCGTTCTGTTGTTTTTATGAGGGGGTTCCCCGGCGCTTTGAGTTCTTTGAGAATCGTTTTAGTTTGCGGGAGGAGCGTGGTGTGGGGATGTCTCAGCGAGGAGCTAATGTTGGGGTTGGGGCCTGGCATCCGAAGGCGGATGTTGCTGTGGTTTTGGGTGCTCCCAGGTATGAGAGTTTGGCGCTTTGGAGTGTTGCTGGTCGGCGCTTGTTGAATTGCGGGAAGGTTCGATTTTTGGGCTTTAGCGGTGATGGTGGTCGGATGGCGGTTTGGCGATCGACTGGGGAGGGGAAGTGGGGACGAATTGAGATTTGGGGTTAATTCGTTGGCGTTTGCTCTGCCTTCTCTTCGTTTGTTTTATTGAGTTTGTTTAGGACGCATGCGCCGAAGATTTTCTCGTCGAGGATGATGAGGGCTGGGAGGAGGAAGAGGTCACCGAGGACGGCGGAGATGATGGCGATACATGTGAGGAGTCCGAAGTGACCTGTTGGTTTGAATTCACCGAGGAGGAGCACTCCGAATCCGCATGCGAGGAGGAGTGAGGTGGAGACTATGGCGGCGCCGGTGTGGGCGATCGTTTCGCGGAGTGCGGCTTCCATGGGTTGTATGGCTCGAAAGCGTTTGTAGCCGATGAGCATGTGAATGGTGTCGTCGACGGCTATGCCTATAGCGACGCTTGCGACCATGGAGTTGAAGGAGTTCATGGGTATTTCGAGCATGGCCATGGCGCCGAACATGACGGCGATGGGGAAGAGGTTTGGTGCGAGGCTGATGAGTCCGAGTCGGAGTGATCGAAGGGAGATGATCATGACGACAGTGATGGTAATGAGGGCCCAGAAGAAGCTTCTCATTTGCCCTTCCATCATGAAGTAGGCGGTTTCGGAGAAGATGACGGGGGTGCCGGTGACGGTGACGGAGGTGTCTTTGTCGAAGTGTTTATCGGCGAGGATTCGAACTTCTTCGAGGATTTGGGTCATACGTTCGGAGCCCATGGTTTCGACGCGGACGCTGATTCTAGCGCGAGTTTCGGTGACGTTGATAAAGCGTCTTATCTCGTCTTGATCGGATTTCATGCTGGCGAAGATGCGTTCCATGAGGAGTATTTCCTTAGCGGTCGGCGGTTCTTCGGTGGGTGGTCGTCCGGAGATTTTGTTCATCCTCTTTTTGGCGAAGACGAGGAAGTCAGCGGCTGAGAATGCGGCATCGACTTCTGGAATATTGAGGAGTAGGTCTTTTTCGAAGGCGAGCATCGATTTGAGGATTTGTGGATCTCGGAGGGGTTTGTCTGAGGGCGAGCTTGCTTCTTTCTTGACGACGATTTCCATGGCGCCGATGCCTGCGAAGCGGGATTGGATGTATTTGACACCTTTTTGGATGTTTGTGTCTTCGTCGAAGAATCCAACGAAGTCGGTGTTGAAGGAGATGTCTGGGAATTTGGAGACGCAGTAGGCGCCGAAGAGGAGTGAGACGACGGCGAAGATTTTTGTGGTTTTCATGACGAATGAGGCGAGTTTATCGAGGCGTGGCGCTTCTTTCTTTTTGCCTTCTGCGGCTTTGTGATCTGGGAGGAGGAGCCAGATAGGTGGAATGAGGAGGAAGGTGACGAAGAATGCGAAGGAGGTTCCAAGGGCGGCGAGGAAGCCGAATTCAGCGACGGGTGAGATGTCTGAGATGACGAGTGATCCGAAGCCGATAGTGGTGGTTAGGGAGGTGAGGAAGCATGGTGGGAGGACGAGGGCTGTGGATTTGAGGAGGGTGTCGTAGAGGGATTGATTGGGTTTTCGGTCGGCGAGGCCGTTTTCGATTTCGACGATGACGTGTATTGAGTCTGCGATACCGACGACGAACATGAGTGGTGAGAGGAGTGTGGTCATGGGATGAACGGCGAGTCCGAGGTAGCCCATGATGCCGTAGACGAGGAGGCTTGTGAGGAGGATGACGGCCATGGGGAGGAGGACGCCGCGGATGTTTCGGAATATGAGGAATGCGACAACGGCGGCGATGAGGACGAGGGGGAGGGTGAAGATGAGAAGTTCTTTTTCGATGGTTTGGACGATATCGACTTTTACGACGGGAGATCCGGCGACGTGGCCTTCGAGACCGTTGTTGGTGATGTCTTCTTGAACGATTTTGCGGGCGGCGTTGACGAGTTCGAGGACGGTTTCGGCGGCGTCGCGAACGGAGACATTTTTTGGGCGTTCAATTTCGAGGATGATCGATGTTGATAGGCCGTCTTGGGAGAGGAGGAGTGGTTTGACGAAGGGTGAGGCGAGTATGGATTCGTTTGCTTTATTGAGGTCTGCTTCGGAGAGTTCTTTTAGATTTTGGGGGTAGAGGGGGGATATTTTGGGTTTTGGTGGGAAAGTGGAGAGGTCCATGGTGACGTTTGGGGTTGTGGTGAGGGAGCGTGCGGCGCGTATAGGTTTGACGGTGTGCTTTTCGGTTTCTCCGATTTGGACGGTGATGTTCTGAAGCTTCTGGGTGAGTGCTTGTAGGCGAATGAGTTCGTCTTTGGAGAGGATGGGCTTTTTGCTGGAGTATGCGACGAGTAGGAATTCGTCGTTGCCGAAGACTTGTCGGAATTCTTGGAAATTGGTGACGGCCGGGTGATTTTTGGGAAAAATACGTTCGGTGGAGGGGTCGAGTTCGAGGAAGGCCATGCCGCTGCCGACGGAGAGTGTGAGGAGGAGCAGAGCAAGCAACTGGGATTTGGGGTGACGGAGGAGGAGTGAGGCGGTGGAGCGGATCCAAGGGGGAATCTGACTTTCAGTGTCGGCCATTGAGAAGGCTCCTAGAACTTAAATGACTCTGCAAAAAAGTAAATGCAGAGCTGCATTTGGGACAATTCTTACATAGGTTGTGTAAAAGTCGGGGGAACGAGGTCGAAAAGTTTGGCGGGGCAGGTTAAGATTTAGCACTGTCACATATCTGAGAGTCGTGGTTGTTCCCTGTCAGGTGGAGTGTACTGCGATGAGTTCTCGGAGGGCAGTGGGTGTCCTGGAAATTTTAGAATATTTTGAGCCCCGAAACGCTCAAAAGTTATCGTTTATTATCTTAGTCTTCTTCCTTTAGAATGATACTTGGATATTAGCTTCTTCCGACTTTTGCAGCGCGACGAGATTTTGGATGAATAGACCCAAATCACCCGGTGGCCCTCGTCCTGGCCCAAATGCCTCTTCCTCACGTCGACCCCGACGCGGTCCGCCGCCCGGATCGAGGCCGCCTGCACGTCCGCAGCCAAATACACGTCCTCAGCAAAAGAAGCCTCCTCGCCGAAAAGACGAAACGCTCCTCTTTGCGGATGATGCGTCGACGGCTCAACGGTTGAATGAAAAGAAGAAGAACGAACCACCAAAGCCTAACAAGCCCAAAGCGACATCATCAGCCGCCCGAAAACCCAAACAGACAGCGCCCCTCAATCGAGCGCGGAAGAGACCCAAAGCGTTCGAAATCCGCAAAGGCGAATACTTCGATAAGAGCGAATCGGCGACGACCGAAGAAGAGCTTACGCCCCTGTCAGAGATTAGCCTGCCTCGGTCCATGGTCCAAGAAGACGAAGAGAAAGCGTTCCGCAAGAAGTTCGGTAAAGACGAAGAAGATTCTTACGTCGACATATACTCTGGCGCGAGACACGGCGCCGTCAAAGTCACACATTCGAAACTCGAAGACGACGAGGCCAAGCAATCTGGCAAGGCCGGCAAAGGCCTTATCGTCGTTATCCTCCTTCTGGCCCTCTGCGCTGGCGGGATTTACGCCTTTCGGGATGCGCTGAGACCGACCTTTGATGAGCTGGGGATTCAGCTGCCTAAGTAGTTGATCTCTTTGGGCTAGGCCGGAATTGTGTGCTGACCTGGCCTTCTGACCCCGGATTCTTTCGCTCAAATCTCGCGCTGCCTTATTTTCTTGGGCTCTCCTGTACTCCTTGGACCCGTTCGTCCAGCTGCCTCTTCGTCCAGCTATTGTTCGTCCAGCTCCCCCTCTTGTCGCAATCGTCGACTTCTTGTCGCAAAGGCCGACTCCTTGTCGCTAAATGCGACAGATGCTCCTCCGCTTGATTTGATCTAGCCCCCACAAATACTCAATCTTGAGATTCTGGCGCAATATTTGCCCTGTGCTCAACGTCAACAAAACGACGGAGCACTCACATGAAAAATCAATCACTCATACCAGCCCCAGGACAATCCGTTTACCTAAGAAGTCAATTCTTCCGCGTAAACTCCATCTCCGCACTCTCCTCAATCCCAAATAAAACTCCACAACACCTCATCTCACTCTCACAAATGAACGAAAACCCACAATCCATCCAAATTATCTGGGAACTCGAAATTAACCCCATCTCCAATCACTCAATACAAACTCCACTACCACACAATAAACACTCACAAAACTACGACCCATACCCACTACTTCAATCCATCCTCCTCGCACACCAATGCTCAGACTCAATTAAAATTCACCAACGCTGCCTACTTAGCCCCCTCAAACACTCACTTGAAACTCATCCCTTTCAATTTGTTCCCGCATACAGAACCCTCAATAACCCACGCATCAACCTCTTCCTCGCCGATCACGTCGGACTTGGCAAATCCATCGAAGCCGGACTACTCATCTCCGAACTCCTCGCAAAACGACGCGCCCAACGAATACTCATACTCTGCCCAGCAAACCTCCAAAATCAATGGCGCAAACTACTCAGCAAACACTTCTCCCTTAACTTCCAAATCATCAATCGACAATTCATTCAACAATTTCACAGAACACACGGACTCACCTCAAATCCCTGGAAAAACTCATGCTTCGCAATCTCATCCCTCGATTTCCTTAAGCAATTCAATCAAACCCAACTCTTCCTCCAATCCCTCAAAAACCACAACCAACCCATCCGACCATGGGACCTCCTCATCATCGACGAAGCACACCGGATTACACCCAAAAATCACTCCTCCCTACGGCAAAGCGAACGAACCAAACTCGCAAAAACACTCATCCCGCTCTTCGAACACCGACTCTTCATCTCCGCCACACCACACAATGGATCCACACAGAACTTTAAAGCACTACTCCAACTTCTTGACCCCCTCAAATTTTCTACCAACAAAAGCATAGAC
>JARGOJ010001210.1 GCA_029210225.1 Planctomycetota bacterium | reverse complement strand
AGCCTTCGCAGCAGCTGTCTTTCGACATATATCGGCGGCTCTCGCCCTAGAGAAGGTCGATGAGTATTTAACGACTGTGACTGGCGATGAGAAGCTGAGCCTGCTCTTTTTGAAATGCCGAATACTCTCGTCCATGAATAAAATTGCCGAACACAAGAAACTGATTGAGTTCATTAAAAAGGAGCACCCAAATGCATTTGCGAAGCAGAATTTGGATGTCGCATTTCTCATCGAGGAATTGAATAAGATGAAGACACAGTGGTCTCGCAGCAAGGCAGAGTCGGAGCAAGGTTCAATTCAGTTAAAAATAAAGGGTGCGCTTAGGAACTTAAAAACTGTGCTTGAAGAGAAAGTCGCGGCGGTTGAAAAACTTGAGGCGGCGCTAACAAGCCCTAAAGATCAATATCGGGCCGATGTCATCGCTGCAAAGAGGGCTAGAGACAACTGTGATTTCAATTATGGAGCAGGGCTCTATTTCTTAGCGCTCACATATAAAGAGAATTCACAAGATCGACTGGATTACCTGAAAAGCGCAGAGTTAGCTATTGATGACTTTACCATTCAATGTGAAAACTGCAGCGTGGAGCTTCTCGGGCGAGCTTACAACCTCTTTGGTCTTATCCTCTTAGAGCAAGGTAAGATTGACAAAGCGCTGGAAGAATTTGAAATATTAAAAGAGTATAGAACTAGTTTCGGAACTAAGTTCAGGGCGGAACACCCCGAGATCGCTAAAGAGATCATTAAGCTCGAAGAGATCACTCAGATAAACGCCTATCGGAACTTTGCAAAGGCTTGCTTCCGTAAAAAAGCCCTGGCATTGGCTATCAAGGAACTCAGGTCTTTAAGAGAGGTGATCCCCGGTAATCTGAATTATGTGGAAGGTTTACTGGCACGATTTGAGCTTACTGAATATCTCGCCAGCGCCGGACGTGTCACCGAGGCTTTGGAAGAGCTCGATCCTATCCTCAAGAGGCCAGAAGCCGTCCGAATAGCTAACTTATCAAAGGAAGCTTTAAGAGACGAGGCACGTAAAGCTTTGGCCTCTATTAGTGATGCCGCCGGGGGCGCAATCTTTTCCCCAGAGCTTCAATTTCAAGCGGGCCTTGGCTATCAGATTCGCGGCGACGACGAAGCGGCGATTGTTGGCTACAAGGGAGTGCTCACTTCCGCAGTCACTCAGGAAGAGCGAGCCAAGTGGGTTCCTAAGGCGTGTCAGGAAATGGCGCGATTACTGTACCACCAAGAACGGTACCTCGAAGCAGCCCTCGCCTTTTGCATACTCGCCAATGAATTCCCCACTCACCCGGAGGCTCCTATGGCCTTGAAAAAGGCTAAAAAAGCACTCTCCAAAGCGATTAAGTCTCATGGAGAAGACGACGCAATGGGTCCAATTCATGACGTTCAAAAGAAGATTGAGCGGACCTTATTGAATAGAGGAGACAGTGACACCAAGATAAATATCTTATTGAAGAGAGCAGCGAAGCTAGAAGCTAAAAGGAAGTATTTAGAGGCGGCCCGTGAATATTTATCAGTGCCAGAGTTTGTCACAAAAACGGAGAAGAAAACGACCCCCTGCCAGCATTATGCAATTGCGTTAGCGAGGGCTGGATACTGCTACTCTCGGGACAGTCAATCGAACAATTCTCCTCAATCTCCTCTTCGAGCGCTTGAGCTTTTGAAGCAGGCGCGTCAAGTTGCTCTGAGCCGCGACGACAAACGCGCTGCTGCCGCAGCGTCCTACTACTTAGGGGACCTTGCCAACTTTAAGAAAGACTTCAAGAAGGCCCTGCAATATCTCGCCTTTCTCGACAATACTCCAAAAGCGGCCTCCTTCAGGATACTCGCACGGGCTCAGCAAGTGACAGCGCACATGGCCTTGGGACAATTCGCCAAAGCTGAAGCCTGTTACAACGACGTTTCCGCATCAAGGAGCCCTTCTGTCGCAGTCATCGCCCTCAAGCTCGCCGATGGCTTTGCTCAGACCGCTAGGGAAGAAAGCTTGAAGAAGAACCCAGTCAAAGCCGAGCTTCAGCGCTCTCGGATGAAGGCTGCTGATTATGCTTCGGATTGGATTTCTCGCTCGAAAAAACTCAGCCGCAGCTCTCTTCTCTGGGCCGCATCATTGATTATGGATGGTCAACGTTACGAGAAAGCCGTGAGTGTTTATGAGCGTCTCTTCAAAGAGTTCCCACGTCCAAAGATCAATGGCAAGCTCCTTGGCAAGAAGGCTCAAGAGGAATCCGCGCTTCATGATCAGTATGACCTGGCCAGAATGAACTTGGCTCGCGCTTTCTTGATCGTGGGGAAAGCCACGGAAGCCGCGAACTTATTTACTGAATTGAAAGCCCAGGTTGTGCTCAAGAAGAAGAACACTCTGATTGCTCGCGGCCAATTCATCAAAGAGGCTCGTGAGACTCTCAGAGATGACAAGGGACGTCCTGTTCGTTGCCGAGTCTATTACATCA
>JARGOJ010000107.1 GCA_029210225.1 Planctomycetota bacterium | reverse complement strand
CCCAGTATCCTTCGGTGACGCCGCCAACTGTTCAAGTGTCTGCTGTCTACCCCGGCGCGAACGCCGAAACCATCGCGCAAACAGTTGGCGGTCCTATTGAAGAAGCAGTCAATGGCGTCGAGGGTATGCTGTACATGTCCTCAACCAGTACGAATAACGGCACCTATGGTCTGACGGTGACCTTTGAAGTCGGCACCGATATTGACTTAGCCGCGGTCCGCGTTCAGAACCTGGTGGCCACTGCGGAGCCGAGGCTTCCAGAAGAGGTGAAGCGACAAGGAGTGAGCACTGCGAAGCGATCAACCAGTCTTACTTTGGTTGTCAACTTCATTTCTCCTGATAAGTCGCGGGATGTAAAGTTTCTTAGCAACACCGTAGCGTTGACGATCGCTGATCAGCTCAAAAGAATTGAGGGGGTCGGCGAGGTCCGACTCGCTGGAGCCCAGATCTTCAGCATGCGCGTCTGGCTTGACCCAGGTAAACTTCAGGCTCGCAGTTTGACCACTAATGATGTCCTTGGGGCCATTCGAGAGCAAAACGTCCAAGTCGCCGCAGGTGCGATCGGTACTCCTCCCGCCAACGATGGTCAGGTCAATCAATTAAGTATAACGACTCGGGGACGGCTGTCTGAGCCCGAAGAGTTTGGCCAGATCATTTTGAAGATCAATGAAGAGGGTCAAGCGGTTTACCTGCGTGACGTCGCACGAATTGAAATGGGCGCCGAGGATTACTCGACTTATTCCCGCCTCGGCGGCCAACCGACAGTCTCTGTCATTATTTATCAATCCCCGGACGCCAATGCTCTCGACGTAAAAAAGGGAATTCTCGCCACGCTAGAAGAGGCGAGGAAGGGCTTTCCTAAAGGCTTTGACTACAATATTGCATATGACACGACGCTCTTTGTGGAAGCGGCCATTGAAGAAGTGGTTGTGACGCTGTTTATCGCAGTTCTTCTGGTCTTTTTGACAATTTTAGTCTTTCTTCAAGATTTTCGAGCCAGTCTCATTCCAGCGATAACTATTCCAGTTTCATTAATTGCGACCTTCATGGTTATGTCCTCCCTTGGTTTTTCATTGAACATGATCACTCTCTTTGGCTTGGTCCTCGCCATTGGAATTGTGGTCGACGATGCGATTGTCGTCGTGGAAAATGTCAAGCGCCGCATTGTCGACGATGGAGTCTCGTCGAAAACAGCTGCGGTTTTAGCCATGAGGGAGGTGACAGGCCCGGTGATTGCAACCACCCTCGTGCTACTTGCGGTCTTTGTTCCGACAGCTTTTCTCGGTGGAATCACAGGGGAGCTTTATCGACAGTTCGCCTTGACCATTTCGGTCGCGACGGTGTTTAGTTCATTGAATGCGCTCACGCTGAGTCCGGCTTTGGCGGGGGTCTTTTTGAGATCATCGGAGCCGAACAGAGTCAGTCGCGCCTTTAACTCAGTCTTTGCTAAGATTACAGCGCGCTACACTTGGCTCGTCGGCGCAATGGTCAAGCGGACCTTGTTATCCTTCCTTGTCTTTTTAATTCTTGTCGGTACAACAGTTTGGCTCTTCAGTATTATCCCGACGAGCTTTCTTCCCGCCGAAGACCAGGGCTATATCATTATTGCCGGGCAACTGCCAGATTCTGCCTCGTTGGAGAGATCGGGGGCCGTCTCCGCCGAGATTGAAAAGACCGCGCTGGGGATGCCCGGGGTAAAAAACATCGTGACCATTGTCGGCTTGTCACTGTTTGATGGGGCGAATACACCGAACTCGTTCACGAGCTTTATTATTTTAGAACCCTGGGCCCGTCGAAAGACGCCCGATCGTTCCCTGTTCGCCATTTTAGGCCAGCTCAATCAATCTTTCTCTCAAATTCCGGAGGCCCAGATCTTCGCGATTCCTCCTCCAGCCATTCAGGGGCTTGGAGTGAGTGGTGGCTTCGCTTTGGAGCTTCGGGACCGGGGCGGAGTCGGCCTGGTCGAATTGGAGAAGGCGCTGCAGGGCTTTATTGAAGAGTCTAATGGACAGCCAACTTTGACGGGAGTGCGGTCGACTTATAGGGCGCAAGTTCCAAGGCTCTTGGCCAAAATCGATCGGGCCAAAGTGAAAACCCTGGGGCTGACGATGACCGAGCTTTCTTCCACCTTGCAAACGGCGCTGGGGTCGACCTACGTCAACGACTTCAATAAATTTGGCCAGACCTACCGAGTCACTGTTCAGGCGGATTCTCAGTTTCGAATGAAGTCGAAGGATATCGGTCAGCTCAAAGTTCGAAACTCCGCCGGAGAGATGATTCCGCTAAGCACTGTTTTAGAGCCTGAGGAAACAGTCGGACCTCAGATCGTCAAACGCTTCAATCAATTCCCTGCGGCCTCTATCAGCGGTCAGTCCACTGCTGGGGTGAGCTCAGGGGAAGCGCTTAACATCCTCGAACAGATCGCTCAAAAGAGCTTACCAAACTCCCTTGATATCGCATGGTCTGGAGTGTCGTATCAGGAGAAGCAATCGTCCGACACCCAAACGCTCTTTCTTTTCATTCTGGCGGTGGTGATTGTCTTTCTTGTGTTGGCGGCCCAATATGAGAGTTGGCTTGCGCCTATCGCAATTGTCCTCGCTGTCCCCCTGGGCTTTCTAGGGGCGGCGTTGGCGTTGTTAATCCGCTCTTATTCCAATGACATTTATGTTCAGATTGGGTTTGTGCTCTTGATTGCGTTGGCGAGTAAGAACGCGATTCTCATTGTTGAATTCGGACGAGAACTCTGCGCTGGAGGAATCGAGCGGCGCAAGGCGGCGGTTGAAGCCGCACGTTTACGTTTTCGTCCTATTCTTATGACATCTCTCGCCTTTGTTTTTGGAACCTTTCCCCTCGTTATCGCAACAGGCGCAGGCGCCGGCGCTCGCCGTTCCCTGGGCACCACTGTCTTTGGAGGAATGGTCGCAGCGACTTTCCTCACGCTGATCTTTGTTCCTGTCTTCTTTGTTATCGTTCAAGGCTGGTCGGATTGGAAAAGAAAGTCCAATTCTGACGGCGTAGAAGACCAAGGAGAGCCTCGCGAGACAGTTGAGGCAGCCTTGATGGTTGCAGCACCCGGCGACGATCCCAAGCCAGCGGAGACAACGGCTGATGACGCGGAAACCCCTGCTACGGACAGCCTGGCCGAGGACACTGAGAATGGTGACAGCAAAGGATAGTCTCATTCGAGCGTCGCAGACAACGCTTGAATGAGGGGCTAACGAGCCCTCGGATAGCCTCGGAGCTGGCAGATGATCTCATTCATGACCTCTCGGGTGCCGCCCCCGATGGGCAGCAGGCGGGCATCCCTGTAAAGTCGCTCGACGACTGTCTCCCGCATATAGCCCATACCCCCGAGAATCTGCACGGCCTGATCGGCGACCTCTAAAGCGACGTCGCTGGCGAAGTTCTTGGCCTGGCTCACGGCTTCAATCACTTCTTCCCCTCGGCGCATAGCGTCCGCGACTTGATAATTGAAAGCCTTGGCGGCCCTTGTCTTGGTGGCCATAGCGGCGAGCTTATGCTGGGTGACTTGAAAGCTGAGCACAGACTTCCCAAAGACCTTGCGCTGCCTTGCGTATTTCTCCGCCTCTTTCAGACACACTTCTGCGGTCGCGTGGCCATAGACAGCCAGCGCGAGGCGCTCAAATTGAAAGTTCTTCATGAGGGCGAGAAAGCCTGAGCCTTCGTCCCCTAATCGATTCTCGACAGGCACAACGCAGTCTTCAAAGACAAGCTCTGCGGTATCACTGGCGCGCCAGCCAGTTTTCTTGAGGCTGCGGGACACTGAGAAGCCTGGGCTTCCTTTCTCAACGACGAAGAAGGTCAAGCCGCCGTGAGGGTCGTCTGAAGTCCGAGCGAGGACGCTGACAAAGTCGGCGCGCGCTCCACTGGTAATGAACATCTTCTGGCCATTGAGGACGTAGTGGTCGCCCTGGCGTGTCGCTCGGGTCGTCACACCCGCAACGTCCGAACCTGTTCCCGGCTCTGTTATCGCTAGAGCCGCGATTTTCTCACCGCGCAGGCAGGGGGGAATGAACCGTTGTTTTTGGTCTTCGGTTCCGAGGGTTCTTATTGGGGGGAGAGCGATGCCAAGGCTTCCAAGACCCGCGAGTATTCCTGTGCTGCCGCAATGCATCATGGCTTCGCACTGCAATATCACATGAAAGACATCGCCGCCTCCGCCCCCGAGGTCCTCAGGGTAGTCTGCCCCCATGAGTCCCGCGTCCGCCGCCTTTTTATAGAGTTCAATAGGAAATGACTCGGCCTCTTCCCATTCGTAGGCGTTGGGAAGGAGCTCTTGCTCGGTGAATCGCAGGCACGTCTCGTAAAACATGCGGTGGGAATCGTCGAGGTAGTGGTCGAAGAACGGATCTAGCATCTTATGGACTCCAGTTTAGGGAACTTCTTTGATGGCCTCGGTCGACGCGGCTTGCTTGTCGAGCTGCTTTTGATTTTTGAACAGGCATTTCCTATAGGTGACCCGGGATCGATTCGACGCGCTAATTCCAATCGAATTATTGATGAACTGACTCGATTCTATGTTTATGCTGGAAGACTCTTTGCATTTAATCCCATAGGCTCTATTTTTCAGAAATTGAGTTTTGTCGACGCGAATGCCATGGCTCTTCTTGAGGTATAAACCATCTTTGCAGTTCTCGATGGTGCAATTCAAGATCAAAACATCGTCGCAACGATCGAGGGTGATTCCATAATCCTTGCAATTACGAAGAGTGCATTCTTTGAGCCTTAGTTTTCCCCCTTTGTATGCCTTCACTCCCATGCTGCCACCGACTATGAGGCATTTCGTCGCGTCAACGGACGACCCTCTCACAGAGCAATAGATAGCTTCGTCGAAGTTGTTCCGGATTTGGCAGCTCTCTAATTGGATCCTGCCCCCGCTCCGGGCGAAAATAGCAGGGTATTTCTCAGTTCCACTCCCGCGCCCGTTTCGGTCGAATTGGCAATTCTCCAATACGACGGTGTTGCCTTCTCCAGAGTCAGCCAAGATGCCCTCTTGGCGATTATCTCTAAACTTTGTATTCCTGAAGGTCACATGGGCGCACCCATTCACCTCGCAGCCCTCCAATCCGTTTTTCTCAATGATGCACGCCTCGATTGTCGAGTCTCGATGCTCGACAATTTGTCCTCCACTCTCTCGCGTCAACTCTATGAAGAGCCCTGCTTCTCTATGTCCGCGGATTAAGCAATTCTTCAAATTGACTTGCCCCTTAAACCGTGCATAGATTCCATTGCATATTGAGCCTTCGATTGTGCAAGATCTAAAATTGATCGAAGGGTATAGATCGCTTCGTGAAACTGATATCTCTGAGCCAAGACGGACCGAGTCGTAGCCCCCTAAAAATTGACAGTTTTCAGCGTCCAATTGACCTGAAACGAGGCGGAGTGAAAATACGCCGACCTCCCTGCTGAGAGTTGTTTTCAGGGTCAAGTTTTTGAGGCGGACTTGCCCCTCTTGAACGGAGAAGCAGGTCTCATCTTTGCTCTCAATGATCGTCCCGTTCTTGTCGACCCCTTCTAGATAGAGGCGACCCCGAATTGCAATTTCGCCTTTAATCTTTCTCTCTAACAGCACGATCTTTGGAATGGGAACGCTTGGCGATATTTTTTGAGCCGCTTTGATCGCGTCTTGAAGATTGGTGAAGTGTCGTTGACTCCCATCCTTCGATGCGAGGGGAGGTGGCCCGACTGTATAGACGTCATTGCGACGACAATGAAAGACCTTTTTATATGACTGTTTGCCAGTGTCGGTATATAGGAACCTTAGCTCATTGGCGCCAAAGCGAAGAGGCACTTTTATTGAGAACTCGTCGCCCGTTATCGCAGCGGCGATTCCATTGCATTCAATCTTGGCATAGGTCTTCGGTACAGTCCCTGAGAATGTCACAGTCGATTCATAAACATTGTTGGGAATGGGGTTCAGTATTGGTTTTAGAAAGATCCGTCTTACTTCGAGTGTTTTGACGATGCTGAATTGACCATTCTCGTCAAAAGCGCGAACTCGAATGCGATTCAGGCCGATCTTGAGGGGGACAGTTTTTGAGAACGTTGAGGATTGAACTGAGAGGGTCTCTGTCTCTCGACCAAAGTGAAACTCGACCCCGGCGGGATATTCATCTGTAATCGTTCCCGAAATCTCTAAGGCGGTCAATCCTGTGCTTGGTGGGATCGGTTCTAGAGTCAGGTTTGGAGCTTGATCATCGAGGACCTGAGGATGAGAGAGCACCGCGAGAGTCGCGGCGACCGCGAGAACGATGAAAACCGCGCCCAATTTCAGAAAGAGCCGCATTTGCCAACTGCGCTTTTTGTGAAGGCTTCTGTCGCTCAACGGCTGCCTAAGGGCATTCTCGATGGCTCGCATGCTCGGACGCAGAGACTTGTTCCGCGTAAGGCAGGACACACAGAGTTCGTTTAACTCATCGGGGATTTCAGGATTCAGCGTGTTGGGAGGCGCAGGGTCACCCTTGAGCAGAGCCTTGTAGATATTGAAGACGGTCTCGCCGGTGTAAGGCGCTTGTCCAGTGAGAGCATAATAGAGTGTGGCGCCGAAGCCCCAGACATCGCTCTTCTTGTCCACTCCACCGAGCGGTCCTTGGCGATCAAATTGCTCCGGAGCCATGTAGGCCGGAGTCCCGAGCGTGGCTTGACTGTTGGTAAGGTTGTCCAGGCTGTCCATGTCGGCTTTTGGAGCCCCAATATTCCGTTTCACGAGGCCGAAATCGACGATGACGGGTTGTTCATTGTCCTCGCTCAATAAAATGTTCGCGGGCTTAATATCGCGGTGAATGATGTTCAAATCGTGGCAGTGAACAAGCGCTGCGGCGATCTCGCTGAAGACCTTCACTGTCCAGGAGTAGGAGGGAACCTCTCCGGTTTCCCTGAGTTGACTATCAATCGCACTTTTTAATGGCTGCCCTTGAATGAGGTCCATGGCGAAGTATGGCCGGCCCTCGCTCTCGCCGAAATCTCGAACTCGGACCACTCCAGGATGTTGAATTTGGGCGAGGGTCTGTGCTTCTCGTCGAAAGCGCTTTACTTCTTCTTCGGGAGGAGCCTGATCGAGGATGACCTTGAGGGCGACTTCCAAGCTGCTCTCTTTGTATCTCGCCCGGAAAACAACCCCCATCCCCCCACGGCTAATCTCACCGTCAATCTCATACTTTTCAAAAACTGGTATGACGAAGCTGCCGGAGCTATGAGACATGCTTTTCGACCGAACCGGGCGAATGGGTCGGTCCGTCGAAGGATTGGAGGGCGTTGTTTGCAATGGAGGTCTGAGAGTGACATCAGAGGAAGTGTCGGGGCTGATTGGGATACTTTGGGATTGGTAGGCCTGGGTCGCTTGGGAATAGTAGAGTCGGCCCTGATCTTCTGTGAAGGCCCCGAGCTGGACAAGGATTTGAAAGAGGTGTTGTTTCGGGTTGTGGAATTGGATGCGCACGGCCTGAGCGAGGACCGTGTCGTTGACAAGGGATTGAGATCGGAGCCACGAAATTAAGTATTGATGGGGATCCATAAGTGCAATACAACTACTTTACTGTGATTGTCGAATCTTCGTCGTGTTTCTTGTTTGCCCTACCGTTTGAGCCGAATTGGCACCGAGTCAACTCAGCGAAGGCTGGGTCTCCAGGAGTCGGTACGCTCGTTCCTTTGAGAATATCCTTCTTGTATTCTTTTCCCCGCTCGACAAAGACACCATATTTCCCGTTACCAATGAAGAAGCTGTCTATGCCAATAAACTTGGCTGCTCGGTCGGCGTTCGCACCAAAATCGCGGTTCTTATTGAATCGACAGTTCTTTGCCGTGACGACCGATTCGTGAGTGGTGTATAAACCGCTCCCATTGTCAGTGAATTCTGAATTATTGAGTGTGACGCGGCAGCTCTTCTCAATGATTGCTCCCTCAGTGCAGCGACGGAATTTGCAATTGTCGACCTCGACATTCGTGAACTCAGTCACATAAAGGCCGACAATGGACCCTTTGAAGCTAGAGTTGCTAATTGTTCCTTTCGAATTATGTCCAATCCGCAAACCGTAATGCTTGACTCCTCTGAACTGGCAGCGATCAATGACGATTTCGGCTCCTTTGTCGATGATCACTCCCGCGTAATCGCATTTCTCAATCAGTGAATTACGAAGTGTGACTTTGACGTTTAGCTCTTTATCAGCGGCAGCATTCATCGTGCGAGTCACGGCGATCCCTCGACCTTTGGGGCAGCGAATGATGCAGTTCTCAAAAGTGACTTGACCCCGGGAGATGAGCACCGCGTGGAGGTTGCCCTGCTCGCTATAACCGACAAATGTCAGGTTTCTAAAATATCCTCTCAAGCCGTAAAACTCCAAGCATGGCGCTCGATCGTTGTTTACAGGACTGCGCAGAATTACATCTGTTCGATCTTCAGATTGACTCACTATCTCAAGGTCTTTGTCAATGGCGAAGGGTCCTTGGTAGATTCCCGGAGCCAAAATAATTCGGGTCCCCGGAATGGCTTCGCGGATCGCTTCGGTGAGCGTCTTGAAGGAATTCTTTGCCTCAAAATCATCAGGGTCGACCCGGAATGTCGGGAGCTTTTGAATAGTGATGACTTCGGTCGTATTCAGCCCAACACGATCAGTGACGGTGATGGGGAATTTGAAGAGTCCGTTCGTGCCATTCTCTTCTTTTAGCTCAAGGGTGACCTTGAATTGTCCATTAACCTCTTGGGTATCAAGGCTCAGTCCATTGAGCTTACAAGGTTCACTGACGGTTCCTTGGATGACGATCTTTGACTCAAGAGTTTGAGATGGATAGGGCTCAATTGTTAAGCTCGGCTTTTCAGTGTCAAAAAAGACAGTTGATCGAAATTTAATGCTCTTACCCACGCTATTTTCAGCATAGACAATAATAGAGTTCTCGCCTCGCGCCAGCTTCACCCTTGAAGAAAATTTCCGCCCTTCAATTGGAATCTGTCGAGGTGAACTCTGATCATTAACTCCGATGTAAACGGTTTCTGCATTCGGGCCGACGGTGCCCTGTATAGTGAGTCGCTGCGTCAATGACGCGGGTTTAATGTCAACGCTAGGAGTTCGGGGAGGCTCACCCGGTCCAGAGAGGAAGTAAGCGGCTACACTTACCATGATCAAGCTGAAGATGGACGCCGCAACCCACTTTAGTTTTTTTTGCCAGGCGCCGCGGGATTTCTTCCAGGTCTTCAAGGGAACGAAAAGGGAGTCAGAAATGACCTCCATGGTAAAGCGCTCAGCTTGCTTGTGCTTTAAGCAATTCGCGCAGAGCTCGTCGAGCCACTCGGGAACCTCGGGGTTCAAGGTGCTGGCGCGAGGCGGCTCGGCCGTCATGAGCTGTTTAAGAATATTGACAATGGTCTCGCCTTTGTAGGGCGGCTCTCCAGTAAGGCAATAGAACAGTGTCGCGCCAAAGCCCCAGACGTCTGCGGCGGGGCCGATGTCGCCAAAGCTCCCCTTATTGTCGACTTGCTCTGGAGCCATGTAGGCTGGGGTGCCGAGCATCTGTCCGGTCTTTGTGAGGTCGTCCGCGAGGCTCTCGAAATTCTCCTTTAGTTTGTTTGAGTCGCGCTTGACGAGACCAAAGTCAATGATGACGGGGCGGCTACTCTCTTCTTCAATGAGTACGTTCGCTGGCTTAAAGTCGCGGTGAACGACTCCCTTTTCATGGCAGTGAGCCAGGCCAGACGCAAGGGCGAGCATGACCTCTGCCGTCCAGTAGAAACTTGGAACGGCGCCATTTTCTCTTAGGCTCTTGTCGACCCGCGCCTTGAGGTCGCCGCCTTTAATCAACTCCATCGTGAAAAAGGGCTTGTCAACTTCCTTGCCGGTCTCATGAATGCGAATGATGTTGCGATGTTCGATATGAGCGAGGACCCTCGCTTCCAGCTGGAAACGGTGAAATTCAGTGGGATTGAAATCTTTGTTTAGGATGACCTTGAGGGCTTGTTCTTTACCGGATTTACGCTCAACCACGCGATAGATAACACCCATGCCTCCGCGGCTTAACTCTCCTAGAAACTCGTATTTTTCGGAGAGGATCTTTGTAAAATCAACGGCCTCGCCCGATTGGCCAACTAAGACCCCAGATTGACTTCCATGGGCAATGTAATGGCTGCTTTGTCCTTGCCAATCTCCAGAGACTGCGAGAGTCTGATCGCCATCGCCGCTGACGAATTGTGGCGTGATCGCCGAGCCAGGAGTCGATCCTCTCTGGGCGGCAATGAATTCACCAGAGACCGCGAGGGTTTGTTCGCCGTCTCCAGATATATTGGAAGGTATCAAGTGGGACGATTGAAAGCGTCCCGTTTGAGGATGGGGTGTGGAATTCAATGATTGATGGTGACCGCTGGGAGTGGATTGCGCGGCGGGCAGCATCTGGCTGGAAGAGCTTGTGAGGTAACGACCGGCTTGCGGCGGTGAGATAGGCGGCGTGGAAGAACTTTGGGCGGCTGGGGTGTTGAGCGCGGGTCCGAAGTTGATTGTTGACCTTGGTCCAAAGTTGCTTGTTGACCTCGGTCCAAAGTTGTTTGTTTGACTGGGGCGTATTGACTGAGCTGCCCCATTGGAGACGCGACTCGTGTCGGCGAGGCTTGGGTCGCTCGCCGATAGCGAGGCGGCAGCGATTTGCATTCTGCCCAATTGTTCGGAGATCTGGGCTTGGCTTATGTAGCCAAGTTGCACCAAAATTGACCCGTAGTGGCCACCCCTCTCATTAAAGATACTCCAGGCGTGGCGCAGCCTCGCTTCATCAATGATCTGTTGGGCTCTGAGGTAACGGGCGAAGAGTCCGGCGGTCTTAGGAATGGATAAGTCGTGGAGGTCATTGCTCGACAATGAGGCCTCCCTTGGCTTTGGCTGCCTTGCCTCTTCTGTTGTCCGAGAATTGGCATTTCTTGTATTGAATGATGCCCGATTCCCGGGCATATAAACCATGACCAAGATTGCCTTGGATCTTAGAGCTGACAATGATGACTCGGCAACGCATACTCGCGCAGACACCCGTTCCGTTCTTTGAGATCATTGAGTCAAAGACGTTGATGGTCGACCCGTTGTCGCCTCCATAGATACCGATTTGACGATTTGATTTGCTAACACATGTTTTCAATTCGGCGAAGGCTCCGGTGACGACACGGAGACCAATCCCTTTCGTCTCACTGATCGTTGTTCGAATGAGGCGAGCGCGAGCTTCCGATTCCACGCATATTCCGTAGGAGTTGGAATTCTCCATGCCATTGGCCTGAACGATGACGTCCTCTAGCTCCATGCTGGACCCACGATCAGAGACGGTGAGGCCTCTCCCGCGACATTTTAATATCTTCGTCGATTGGATAACCGCCTTCGCTTGGAGCGTAAGCTCTATGCCAAAACGGTTATTCTCAACGAGTGAGTTCTTCAGCTTTAGTGTCGAACCGGTCTGCAATTGAATGCCGTTGTGCCTGTTGTTCTTAATCGTCGAATTAAAGATTTCTAATTGACTGAATTGATTGGCGAGGATGCCCCGCCCACCACATTCGCTAACTTGTGAATCTTTGATTGTGAGATGAGGAGCGGTTTTTCGGAGTTCTTTGGAGTTGGAACCAATGAGGGTGATGCCTGTACTGTTGTCGTTGGTGATTAGGCAATTTTCAATGATGGCCGTGCCTGAGTTTACAGAGATTGCGCTGATGGGCCCAGATTTTTCGGTTCTAGCTTTGAAGGTTAAGTTCTTTAGGTGAACTCGAGGACTCTTTAAAACTAATATCTGCCCAGTGTGACTGCTCTCAAGTATGACTTTGTCTCGCGGACCTTGCCCGACAATCTCAAGCTCTTTGCGAATCTCTCTAGAGAGTTTGTGTCGCCCGGGACCAACAAGTATACGGCACCGGGCTGGAGCTTTCTCAATAGCGAAGTCGAGGTCAGCGTAATTTGCGGTGGGGTCTGAGGACAAGTTCTTGACGTATCCAACGACAATAAATGGGATACGGCGTATTTTAATTGTCTGTTCTAAGACATTGCCTTGAGAGTCAGCAATCACAACAGATATGAGGTTTTTACCGAATTTCAGCGGAAGTGGGATTTTAAAGTTCTTCCCTGACACTTTAAATTTATTTTTTCCGGCGGTGATCGAGCAATTGGCTTCGTTGAGCTGACCTTCCAATGTAAATGTGTCGACGTAGGTCGTTGGCTCAAGATTCTTGAACGTCACCTCTGGAGCAGTGTTGTCTCTTTGGATGGTGATGATCTTGGGCTCACTTTGGTTTCCGTCCTGATCCATAGCGATCAGGGAGAATCTATTTTCTCCTTCAACGAGGCTCAACGGGATGCGAAAGCCGCCGTCGGGGTCGACGTATTCGGTCTTTTTTCTATTCTTCTGTTTTACCAGTAGTAATGAAGGACGCTCATCGTCGATGCGACCTATTAACAGGAACTTGCCCGATCGAGTGCGGTCGGGGGTTGACTGCAGTTGCAACACTGGAGCGACGGAGTCTCGTAGATTAATGAGATAGCTGGCGAGGATCACAATGAAGAGGACTGCGAGGAAGGCGAGGCTAATAAAGCTGTGTTTTTTTGTCCAATTGAATCGAGCCTTGCGCCGGTCTTTCAGTATGCGTGCGACTTGTTCAGCGCTCAGGCGTTTACTGGGCTCTCTCTCCATACACCGGGCGCAGAGGGTGTTTAACCAATTTGGCACATTGGAATCGATAGAACTCGCGGAGCGGGGGGGACCATAAGACATCGCGCCGAACAATTGAACCATGCCCTGAACTTCGTAGGGGAAATTTCCAGTCATACAAAAGAACAAGGTGGCTCCGAGGCTCCAAACGTCCGAGGCTTCCGTAACCTTGCCATACTGCTTCGGGTTCAATTGTTCTGGAGCCATGAACGCGGGGGTGCCAATGACTTCACCTGTCTTGGTCAATACGTCGGCGCTGGCGTCGCTGTTTTTATTGGCGGCGTTCTCCATGTCTTTTTTGACAAGTCCGAAGTCGACGAGGACCGGACGATTGGTTTTGTACTCCACAAGAATGTTCGACGGCTTGAGGTCGCGGTGAACGATACCTTTTCTGTGACAGTGGGAGAGGGCTTCAGCGATCTTCGAGAATGTATTTGCCAGCCATTTGTAGTCGGGGGCGTCTTTGTTTTTCTTCAATCGCGCCGTGACGATCTCTTCGAGGTTTTCTCCACGGATGAACTCCATGACGAAGAAGGGCTGACCAACGATGCGGCCATAGTCACTGATCTTGACAATGTTCGGGTGACTGAGTCGGGCGAGAGTTTTGGCCTCTCGATCAAATCGCTCAAGAATAGTCGACTCGGGGTTCTTCTCTTTGAGGGGGGTTTTGATAATGACGTCGTCGTTGCTCTCTCTGTGGCGAGCGCGGTAGATGACCCCCATGCCCCCGCGGTTTATTTCTCCAAGGATTCGATATTTGTCGAGAGGAGAGGGGGTTTTGGCTTTGTCGGAATCGATCGGTTCTTGGCTGCCGCTGAGGGTGGACGGAAGCATTGGTGGAGGATTCGCGCCATCCATTGTTTGGAGTGAGTCTTGGAAATAAGTCCAGTACAAGCTCGCTCGGTCGGGCGCGAGTAGCTGCTGCCCGATAAGAATCTGGTTTAGGGGTTGTCCGCTTGCTTGGGCTTCTCGAAGGGCTTTGACGAGGATACTTTGCTCTAGAACCTTCTTCGAGTGAAGGAAGCGGGCGTACGATTCGTTCATGAATTCACTCAAACTCCACCCTTGATGGTTGCATATTTCTTCCAAGGCTCAAAGGGAACGACGCCCACAGATCGAAAATTTTTGATCTCACGACGCAAAAGGCTGCCTTAGGACGGGTTAAAGGGAACTTTGTCCAACGACACTTTATCTTGCGCGTATGGCATCACGGATTTACACTCCCGCCCTCTGAGTTCTTGAAGGAAAAGACGACTTACTATGACGCTGATACGGATACGCGGGCTCAATCGTCACTATTCCCTTGGGGGGCAGGACATTCGGGCGGTCGATGGCATTGATTTGGATATCCATGAAGGAGAATCGGTGGCGCTGTTGGGTCCGTCCGGATCGGGCAAGTCGACCCTCATGCACTTACTTGGAGCGCTTGATACGCCTAGCTCAGGTTCGATTGAAGTCGATGGAAAAGAA
>JARGOJ010000106.1:5040-14197 GCA_029210225.1 Planctomycetota bacterium | reverse complement strand
CGAGTTTCATCTTGTCGATTCGGCGGGTCGCGCTTCCAACGGCGATCGCCGCAATCCTCGGGCACTCATAGACCTTTTCATCGATTGCAGTCAGTCGAACGAGCTCCAGCTGATTGTCCGGCTTTAGCTTCATAAACTCGACGAAAAGCTCCAAGGCCATCTCCTGGCCTCTCTTCTCATCAATGGGGTCCTTGTTCTTCAGCATAAAGTTGACCCCGTAGGTGCGGCCCTCCTCATTTTTGAGAAGGTCCATTCGAGACACTTCGATTCCGAACTTCTCAGAGACCGAATTGCGAATCTGAAAAACCGGGTGGCTCTGGTTCCAGAGTCCCATGGAACCGAGGGAGATCAAACTTAAAAGGCCCACTATTAGAATGGCCCAAAGCGCGTTCTTTGACGAGTTCATCTTGCCCCCAGACACCTCTTCTAACATCAAGTTTCCCTAGCCCTCTAAGACTCGTTAGTCTTTGTCAGCTTGCTCGATGCCAACAACCTTCATGCCAACTTTGATCTTGTTCTTTTTGAACCACCCTTGATTCATCTCAAGAGCAAATCTTACTTCTTCTGACGACGGGTAACTTGGGGGCTGGGCGGCATCTCCACCGGGCTCCATGTCGACGAGATCAGCGATGGTCCCATTATCTCGAATATAGGCTATGGTCAGAGGAATCAGGGTGTCTTTCATCCAAAAACTTCGAATGCTCTTCACGGGATAGACAAAGATCATGCCCTTGTCACGGCCGAGGGATTGTCGATGCATTAAGCCAATGTTGCGCTGCAGCTGCTCCGCGGCCACCTCAACCTGAATGGAGCGCCCACCCACGAAAAGCGGAACCACTGGCAAGCCAACCTGAGGCCGACCTCCGTTGAGCTTCCTCCTTGGCGGGTTCTTCGTAGGAAGCTCCTTTATGTCGATGGGAGCGGGATCCTTTTCGGTCGACGCCGCAATATCCCGCTTTTTCGTCCGCTTGTTTGTCTTCGCCTTCGAGCCGTTCTCGCAGCCGGATAGAAGCACCAACGCAAGCAAAGCGAGGAAAATAGCAAACTTCATAGCGTGCTCCATGTTTTCAAATGACCTTTTACAGTTTCCACGGGTAAGCCAATCACATTGTCAAAAGGCCCCTCGACCCCCAAAATCAAAGGTCGGATGAGGGGGTCTTGGATTCCATAGCTCCCGGCCTTGCCATCGGCCAAGCCAGCTGCCACATAGTCGGCCACGAGAGTCTCATTGTAGGGCCCAAGGCTGACCGTTGACCGAACAGCCTCCGTCACGAGCAGCCCTGTTTCTAAAGAAATCAGCGCGATTCCCGTAATAACATCGTGATCGGCGTTGCATAGACGTTTTATCATTCGTTGGGCATCCGAGCGATCCCTAGGCTTGCCAAGAATATCTCCCTCGAACTCGGCGATGGTGTCGGCCCCCAAAACAACCGCTTCCTGCGCAGGCAAGGCCCGAGCAACCCCTAGCGCTTTCAGAAACGCCAGGCGCCTCGAAAACTCTTCGGGATCAAGGTGAGACCAAGCCGCGCTATAAGCATCTTCAAGCGTCGCCTGGGGTTTCATCACTTCAAAGACAAGCCCGGCCTTCTCCAGGAGTTCGGCCCGTCGCGGCGACGAAGACGCTAGTATCAATCTCATAACGAAAACTTCTTAGCTCTGAGCCGCGAGCTTCGCGGCTTTGCGGGCTTGGTGTCGACGCGAAATCCATAAAGTCACAGGGTAAGACGGAAGCGCGCAGACAACGCCGACAATGATACTCCCGAGAACCAAAGGACCGCCGACCTCCCAAGAGAACTCCCCGAGGTTTTGAAAGAACGAAAGGCTCCGTGAAACGATATTGGACCCCTCAAGCTCAAAAATTGTTTCAAATCTCTCTTTTGGAATCGACTCTTGACCGAGCAAGACCCGCCCGACTTGATAATCGGCCCAATAAATCGGCAAAAATGTAAGAGGGTTCGCGATGTAGGTCATCGTCAAACCCGCGATACGATTGGCTTTTAACAAGGTGTTGAGAGCCGCGACGATGAGCATTTGCATGCCCACAAAGGGCGTCATCGAAACAAAAATCCCCAGGGCAACACCCCTCGCGATCGATTCCGGTGTGTCATCCAGCTGGAGAATACGGCGAAAAACACCCATAGCTCGGGCATACATGCTCGGTTTTTTGGGCTTCTCTGCAAAGTTGTGAATGTTGGGATTGGGATCTTGTGACAAGCTAGGTATCCTATGTACTGTTGTTGCCCGATCATACCGATTCGCCCCGGCGTCTTTAAGAGGAGAGAATATCATGATGGATTTAGTACCTGGATGGATTGCTTGCACGATTGCTTGCTCTGCGACATTTGTCTTCGTAATCGGTCTCTTTTGGACTGATGGAAGTTCGACCGAGCGCCGCATTAAACAGTGGCAGCAATAAGCAATCGTCAGCCATAAATCTTAGGACGCAGGTCTCGCGCCAAGTCCCATCCCGATGGATCTCCGGAGCCGAGTTCTCCAAGGTTTATCTCTGCGCATTTTAAATTGGGGTGGTCGCTCATATTCGGCGCCACTCCATTTGGCCCAACCCAATGACTGGCGCCGAAGTATTCTTGGGTCCAAGGGGCTTCAACGCCTTTTCGATTTGAGCCTCCAATAAAGACATTGTGGCGACAGGCATCGACCGCAAACTCCATATCCCACATGCGCCGCGACTTCTCGCCAAATGTCACGGCGGGAGAAAAGATAATCTCTGCGCCCTGCTCCGCGAGCGTTTTGACGACTCCGGGGAAGTGGCGGTCGTAGCAAATCGCCGCAGCAATTTTCCCAACAGAGCTTTCATAGACGGGAAAATAGGGATTCTTTGAGATGTTCTTAGGCCAGGAACCCAGCTTCCCATTGCTCTTATCGTAATAGAAGGTCTCGCAAAAGCTCGCTTGTTCGTTTGTGCCTTCAGGAATGTGTGTCTTGCGATAGATACCCAAAACTTCGCCATTCGATTCAATAAAGACGGCTGTGTTGAAGCGCCGTCCCGAAACCGAGTCTTTCTCGAAAATGGGCGCGACCAGGACCGTGGCGTTGTCTTTTGCGATTTGCCGCAGCCGGGTCACGGTGGGGCCGCTTTGGGCGTCTTCGGCGAGAGCGAACCAAAGCTCTTTCCGCTCAAGGGCAAAGTACGGGCCAGTGAACAGCTCGCCGAAACCCAAAGCTTTCACTCCCATGGCGGCCGCGGCCTTAACAAGCTCTTCATGATGATCGAGGTTCGCATCCCGCAGAGCGTCTAAATTCCCCTTCAAGTCATCAAGCTTATTGAGGTTCTCTGGCATGCCTTGAAAGGCGTTCACCGTTTCTGTCAGACCAACTTTGAGAGGCATGGTCACCCTTTCTTTCTTCTGTTAACAGTAATGATGCCGGTCAAGGTGCTTCGTGTATAGTCCAGGAACGACTCAAGGTGCCATAGAGTCCGCCGGTGTGAACAAAGAGGGCCCGAGGGTTCTCACCCCAGCGACCGCTGTTTATCTCTTCACAGAAGCCCAGGAAGGCTTTGCAAGTATATGCCGGGTCGAGAATCAAGCCCGAGAGGCGTGCGACCTTTTGGAGAAATCGCTCTTCTGCGATGGTGCTCTTCGCATAACCAATTCCTTTGTAAGCGTCGATCAAGCGGATCTTCGCCTCCGATGCTTCCGGGACATAGCCTTCCATATCCGTGAGGATACGTCCGCACTCTCCCTCAAAGTAGGCGTTGTTATCGCAGACGGGAAAGCCCCAAAGCTCCCCTTTTACATTGTATTTGGCCCAGCCCGCGGCGAGGCCGGCGAGGGTTCCTCCAGAACCGACAGCTACACCAACCACATCGAAGTCCGTCTTCGTCTCTTCTGACCACGCGGCGATCTCGTGGGCGCATTGAACATAGCCTAGAGAGCCGAGGGCGTTTGAGCCCCCCTCTGGGATCACATAGCCCTCAATACCATCTTGGGTCCAGCGCCTGGCTTCTTCAAGCATGATTTCACCCCGTCGCTCGCGATACTCTTCGGCGGTCACCCAGCGAATGCGGGCTCCGACAAGTTGGTCGAGGAGCAGATTACCGAGAGCGTTGGGGCCAGGGTCTTCGCCCCTGAGAACCACGGTGCAGCCAAGACCAAGATTGGCAGCGGCGACGGCGGTGGCGCGGCAGTGATTGGATTGAATTCCGCCGCAAGTGACGACGGCCGGGGCCTTGATTTCTAACGCCTGGGCCAGTAAAAATTCGAGTTTTCTAACTTTGTTCCCGCTGAGCGCGACCCCGGTCATGTCATCGCGCTTGAAATAAAGGTCTGCCTTGAGACCTAGGCCGCTAGCCAAGCGTTCAAGCCGTTGAATGGGAGTATCAAGACGAGCAAGGGAGAGCCGTGACGGCTGTTTTGAGCGAGGAGACATCGATATTTCTCACGGATCCTGAGGAAAAGCTTCGGTTTTATCAAAAGTCCATGAAACAAAATCCAGGTGGTGAACGTAAAGTCCGATAAGCACAGCAATTCTGCATCTGTAAAGTCTCCTTTACAAGCCCTTGAATGATGCAGCCTCACTTTACAAATAAATGGTCTTTACGCTTCTGTGAGAGCAAGACCTCTTTACAAAATCCCATAAACAATTGCTACAAAAGGACTTAATAAAATACCAAAGATTTGGTTCGCCCTTTGCTTAGTATGCCCCACAGAGCACGGGACGTCAAAACACTGCTGCTCGACGATAGAAAAGCACATTCTTAGAGACAACTATTGCAGTCGGGGATCACGATCATGAGCTTATTGGGAATCAGAGCAGTCAAGCGCGGATACAAGAGTTACTCAGACACAGAGCTTATGGTGGAGCTCGGCGACGGAAACGATCGGGGCCTTGAAGAAATCGTCCGCCGCTATCAACGTCCTCTCGTCGGCTACCTCGCTCAAATCATTAACGATAGTGAACGAGCACGGGATTTAGCCCAAGAGACCTTTATCCGTATCTTCCGCCACGCCGCTGGCTATCGCACCACCACTCGCTTCGCAACCTGGCTCTATCACATTGCCCGGAACATTGCCCGTGACGAGCTGAGAGCCCGCAAGCGCCGCCCAGAACTGACAAGCGACGAAGCCGTCCGAAGCGAATCAACGGAGTCTGAGCGCCGACACACCGAACTTCGTGAAACAGTCACGACCATCCTCGCTCGCATGTCCAAGCGGGACCGCCGCTTGCTCGTTCTTAGAGATCTAAAAGGCCTCAGCTACGAAGAAATTAGTACGCAAACCGGTATGGCATTAGGTACAGTAAAGTCTGGCCTGAGCCGCGCTCGGGATCGTTTCCGCGACCACTACGAAAGCCTCAACGCTCGCTAAACGATCCTCCGTCACCAACGACCCGCTGCAATGAAAGGGGACGGCCTTGTTCTTGTTCAAGCAATGCCTACGAGTACGTCCCCTTATCCCCCACTACGCCGACAACTGTCTTGAAGACATCGATCGCAAGTGGATCCGCAAACATATCAACCACTGCCAAAGCTGTGAATCCCGACTCACACAGCACCGCTCCCAGCTCGCAACCCTCGCGACATTGGGCTTCGACGACCTGCTCCGAGTTCGTCTGGAACTTGAGGCTGAGCTCGCTCCAACGACACGCCTCTCACGCCACGTCCTCGCCCTCATCATGCTCGGCCTCTGTCTCTTCTTTCTCTATGGCGCCAGCCTTATTCTCGTTGATTGGCTCCATCCGAATCCAAAGCTGAGCAGCGACGCCAACCTCATCACGGTCCTCTCCGCCGACTCACCTGTGATGCCCGAAAAGACGATCAACCCTGGGATCACCCCCACGGAAAACCAAGCCCCCGAAACAAATGAAGTCACCGCGTCCACGATCCTCGCTCAAATACCTGTTCCAAAACCACAAACTCCAAATCCGGCTCCCCCGGTCAGACCCAAAACACCTGCGGCGAAGGTGCAAGTCATCCCCAAACCGGCGCCCCCAAAAATCCCTGCGGTCTACACGTACCCTCGCCTCATACTCCTCTCCAAAACACCCGACAGGTCCCCTAATTCTCCTCCGAAGGCCATCGCCGAAGTGTTGGCCCGCCTCGGAGTTGAAAACGGATTTCGCTACGGCGAGATGCTCTTCTTCCCCATCGTTGATAACACTGAGAATGACAAGACTCGCTTAAAAGCCTCTCGCCTCCCCTATAACTACGTCGAAGAGCTCTCCCCCCCTTTTCCGAGCAAGCTCGTCGCCTCCCGCGTCATGCGTCGGGAGTCGTGGCCCTTCACTCAGGGGCTCATGCTTGAGGCCCCGTGGGGTTGGCGCATCGTTCGCAATGGCCCGCTCTCAATGAGAGAAAACAGCGCCCTCATCTCAGTGATCTCCATCTCTGACCCTGATGTTCTTTTCCTTGAACGCCTCGGCACACGATACAAGCGCTTCCGCCGCAAACAACTCCCCGTTCCCCCCATGGCCCCGAGCCGAGTTCGCCGCGCCTTGATCCTCGAAGAGAGTAACGGGCACGTCCGGCGCGCCCTTTGGGATAGCTTTCTCAATGGCTCCGATGTCGTGGCGCGGAACTCCAAAGATCCCTTTGTGCCAGCCGACTCGCTCAAGAGCCAGAAGCTCGCCCGAGCCCTAAAAATTCGCCGCCTGGCTATTGAGACAGAAATCACCGAACTCAATCGACGCCTCCGACATATCTTCGTAGCCATGAAAGGCCTGCGGGGCATCGCCATGAGTATGGGAGAAAAAACCTACTCCCTCGATATCTTCCCCGACGCCAACCGAACCCTCCGCGCCCTCCCCAGCCTCGTACAAGGTTTAGCCCTCGACGCCTTCGAATCGTCCCTCTACACCCCCCTCTCTGGCAGCGGTCGAGCCCTCCTCAAAGAACGCACTGAGACAACAGACATCCATCGACTGCTCCTCGGCTTGACCCGTAACTTAAAGGGCAGCCCAGAGGATGGATACAAATATATTCACAAGGAACGGGGGCTAAAATCGGCGTTCCGACTGACCCTCGAGTCCAAGAAGCGTATCTCCCACCTGGTCATTCTAAAAGACCGTTAAATTCCCCCCGAAAAAGAGCTTTTCCCTTTCAGGCAAGACCCTCAGAGTTTCGATTGAAGGGTTATACGGGATTCGATGCAGGGGGCAAGCAAACCGTCCTCGTGACGCTCAGGCGCTACAAGGACGTTTTGAACAAACTCAGCTAGCTTTGCTACTCCCAGAAGAAGCGGTTGACGAGCTTGAGCTGGCAGCAGGGGCAGGTGTCGCAGCGGGCTTGGCTGCGCTGGCGTCTTTGCTCGGCGCGGGGGCCGCGGAGCCATCCTTCTGTTTGCCATCAGTGTAGGACTTCGAACGATAGTCAGTGATATAGAATCCTGACCCTTTGAAGATAAGCCCGGCACCAGCACCAATCAGACGGCGAACGTTGCTCTGCTCACACTCTGGGCAGTCCTTAATGGGATCTGCGCTCATCGAGTGAAAACTCTGAAACTTGTGACTGCAATCGGGACAGGAATAGTCATAGGTCGGCATATCCGCGTCCTTTCCTTCTATTACGCGTAGTTGTTGGCTATGCGGCGTATTCTAGGCAAGAATTTCAATCTGGCCAGCTTTTTCTAGAAGAACTTAACGGCGCTGAGCCTGGGACGGATAATTCAAGCCGGCAATCGTCCGAACAATCGTGCCGTCTGGAGCAACCTCAATCACCTTGTTGCCACTCGACTCGGTAATCAGCGTGTTGCCATTTTCCAAGCGGTCAGCGTCAAGGGGTGAGCGAAGCCCTTTCTTCTCCCAGAAGATTCGGCCGCTGCGATCAATCTCGATCACCCGGTTATGACCCTCTACGAGCAGGATATGGCCATTTTCCAAGACATCGATATCTTGGGGATTGCGATAACCCGCAAGCTCCCAGACAACGTTGCCAAAGGCGTCAATCTCTATCAGGCGGCCCCTATTTGAATCGGCCATAAGCGTGTGACCATTCGCCAAGCGCTCTACCTCCGACGCATAAATGCCAGAGTATTGGAACACCACATTGCGATTGTGATCGACCTCGATAATCTTGCCCCGTCCTCGGTCGCAGATCAAAGTGTGACCGTTCGGCAGGCGATCCACATCGGATGGTTGGGAGAACCCAGAAACTCGCCAAATCTCTTTGCCGTTCTCATCCAATTCGATCACCGAGCCGCGACGATAAAGCGCAACCAACAAGTGCCCGTGCTGTAAGCGCTCAACATCCCATGGTGATTCAGGGATCGAGATGTCCTTGATGATCTTCCCTTTCAGATCAACAAAGCGAATGGAGTTTCCGCTGTAGTTCGCGATCACAGTCACGTCGGAATCAAATCCGAGAGACGAGGAAAATTGGATATCAGAAAGCCGTGCGCGCTCTACCCAAACCCGGCCAAGAGTCTGAGAGCCAAGCTGAATTCTGTCTTTCTCAAGCGCGAGCAGAAGGCCCCAAAGACGGTCGCCGCCCTTGAGATGAACTCGAGCGAAGTGGCCCAGCTCATTCATTTGCTCACCGCTCGCCTTACTGTTGAAGCGAAGCTCAACAATCTCTGCTCTCTTCAATGGCAATGACTGCCCATCTAAGTCGAAGGATACCGTCTTCCCGCTCACTCCGAGAACCTTACCGATCAAACGACTTCCATTCCGGGTGACGATTTCACCAGGACCGGAGCGACGATCTCCAGCCATGCTCGAGAGCCGAGATTTCAAACTCACAGCAGAGATCATGGAGGCCGGAATGACGATCTGTTCGCCAGAGGTCCAACGGAGGTACGCCGAGCCCTTCTCAAGTTTTTCAAGCCGTCCGGTGAGGCGCTCTCCACTGCTAAGCAGCACTTGATCGATCTCGACCTTCTCCTCGTCCTTGACTTCTTCCTTCTCTTCGTCCTTAGCTTCTTTCTTGCCCTTTTCCTTCTCTTGCTCTTCCTCTTTCTTCTCCCAGAGGATGCGCAGGATATTATTCGGGTCAAGGTGCTCAAAGCCTTTGCTTGTCGCAATGATTAGGCTTCCGTCTTGGTCAAGGCGAACGATGTAAGTCTTGCGATCTTTGCCCTGACGAAGGGAGATTTGATGTTGAGTTAAGACCTCTGTTAGAGCGCTCTTAACCTTTGTGAGAACCTTGACGTCCTTCACAAGCTCTTTAATTTTCCCGAGGGAGAGCGCAGCTTTTAGAGGG
>JARGOJ010000106.1:0-5030 GCA_029210225.1 Planctomycetota bacterium | reverse complement strand
TAATTTGGCGAAGGCTTGCTTACCAAGAAGCTTGCCGTCCTTGTCTTGAAGCGTCTTGAGAAAGGCCTTCAAATCTTCATCGCTACTTGGGACCACTACGTCGTTGTTAGACTTCGCTGAACCTGCGCCAATGGCCCCGGCGATTTTGCCAGTCCAGTTCTTGACGAGCTTCTCGCCTTCTTTTTTTGTTCCTGGAAAGCGAAGATCACTGTCTTTGGCGCCGGCCTTCTTCAGAATCGGAGTCAGGACATTCAAGGCCTCCAGGCGAACAAGCCAAACCTCGTCAGCCAGGCAAGCGAGGATCGCGTCTCCGGCTGTCTTGGAGCCAGCGCGAGCGAAGACCCCAAGGCTACGAGCAACACGGCTGCGACGGAACCCATGGGCGGAGATGTTCTTACCTCCAGAAAATGAAGTCACTGGAGGCATAGCGCCGATTGGGTAACCATTTTTCATGGTCACTTGATCCTTTGGATCCGTTGAAAAGGGGTCGAAAGGCTTCTTCTTTTTCTTCTTCGCCTTCTTCGCCGTCACCTTCTTTATCTTAGGCAGAACCTTTGGCTTCGGAGGAACAGGACGCTGGATCGTCTTTAGGCTATCGATCAGCACTTTCTCCGCTTTCGGCGTTCCTAGCTTTCCTAAGCCATTGGCGCCGTATGCAGAGACCCAAAGATCTTGATCGGTGAGGGCTTTGGTGAGGAGAGGAAGGCGCTTGACTGGGAAGTCCTTGATGTTGGCGAGTGACTTCGCGGCGACCCGGCGAGTTCCACGGTCACCATGACTCAGGGCGTCTCCGAGTATCGCCAGGGCGCCTTCGCCCCCACGATTGCCGAGCAGACGGGTAATGGCTTCTCGTGTGCGAGCCTGATGGACTAGCTCTTTGTCGTTGTTCTGCTGAATGCGCCGAACCAATATTCGAGCGCGATACTGAACCTCAATATCACCAGATTTTTGCGCCTTAGTGAGAGAGCCAAGGGCTGGAATACCTATGTCGGCGAGCACCAGGGTGGCGCGACGGCGAATGTTCCAATCGTCCGACCCGAGGGCCTTGATCATTTCTTCGATCGTTTGCCGGAGATCCTTGTCGCGTCCCCAATAGGCTTCCTTCAAGGCACCGATCGCTTTGTCGCCGAGCTCTTTGAGTTCGAGTTCAGCCTTCTCACGATCTTCTGTTTTCTCAGCACCGAGTTTCTTGATGAGATCCGCGAGCTTCTTCGCCGCTTTTTCCTCGGCCTCTTTCTTGGCTTTGGCGCTCTCTTTCTTTTTGCCATCCTTCTCGGCTTTTAGCTTCGCTTTAGCCGTCGCCTTCTCGTCTTTTTTGGCGTCTTGGGCGGCGACGGACGACGCTCCAATCGCCGTGACGATTCCGAGAATGACAAAGCCAGGTAGCATGGCCAACGGTGTGGAAAAGTTCTTTGTGCCTCTCAATGTGCCTCCAAATGGCTTTAGAGAAGGAAAAATGCGCTCAATTTTCATAAAACAACGAGTAGTGATCCTTAGAGCTCTATTCGAAGTTTGTGAGAAGACATGATGAGAAGTGACGCGCCATACAGCAAGAAAGCACTGACCTTCGCTTTGCTCGCTGGAGCAGTTTTATTGGTCGGTGGGGTGCATTCTCTGGCCAAAGAGTACTTCTTTGAATTGAGTCCAGGCAAGACACCGCCTGGGATTGACTATAAAAATCCCGCGGTTGTCGAGGATCCAAATTTCGGCGGAAAAAATGGACTTCGTTTCGCCATGTTTGGAGATTGGGGGATGAAAACTCCGATGCACCGACTCGTCGCCGATGGCCTTTACGCTGTGCAAAATCGTCTCAAAGAAACCGACGAAGGACTCACCGCGGTCCTCCTAGCGGGCGACAACTTTTACTCGAAGGGCATCAGAGGCCTCGATGATCCCCGTTGGGAAGCGCTTTGGGGCCGACCTTTCCGCCGCGTCCAAGTCCCTTTTTATGTGTCTCTTGGAAACCACGACTACGGCTTTGGGCCCGAAAACGCCCAACTTCAAGTTCACAAGTCGGGAACAAAGGGTTTTGAACACTGGATTTGCCGGGATGACAACGGCGAAGACGAATATGGCATCTATTTTTCACAGTGGTTCGTCAGCAAAGACATCGCCTGCCAGGTGGCCTTTATCGACACGTCCTTGCTCATGGTGAGGCACATGCGGCCTTATAAAAAATGGGGCGAGCAGCTTCATTGGTTGTCAAAGCGCCTTGATGACAAAGCTCCTAAGGGCTGCGAAAAGAAGGCTGTGGTCCGCCTCGTGATCGGTCACCATGTCCTCAAATGCTTTGGTGAGAAGGAGAGCCAGGTCGTGTTTATCAGCGAAGATAAGAATCGCGTGGGCCCAAATCGTACAACTCTGCTCGATATTGTTGAGTCAAAGGCCGATGCCTACCTTTGCGGTCATGCCCACACCGTGCAATATATTCATATGGGAGGAGACGATGTTTCTCCAAAAAGGGGTCCTATCCATGGGAAAGAGAGAAAACTTGAGGGAAAGGTACCACTGCAGCTCCTCAGCGGCACGGGCGCGTCGACCCGACAGACCTCTTACTGGGATAAATCCTGCTATTACGCCAATCGGATCCCCGGTTTTACCGTCATCTCTTTGGAGCAAAAGGAAGACGGAACCAAGCTCCGAGCACACTTTGTCGACTGTCGAAAAGGTGGAAAAGCCGAAGTTATCTATTCTCTCAAGATGCCTCTCAAGGTAAAAACACCGTCCAAATCGAAGAAGAAGCTCTATAAGTGACGCTTCTCTATTCAAATATCGAATATTCAGCGCCATGAAGAGATCAGAACCAGCTTCGAGATCTCCGCTGCGAAAGACAGATCTCACCAAAGAGATCCGTGCGCAATCCGCTGACTTTCCTAGCGAGAACTCTCAGGTTCCGAAAGACTGACCATGAAACCGAAGAAGAATCCCTGGAAATCCAAGCCCGAGGGCGATGCTCCCCGGGGCGAGACTCCCCAGCGCTCATCCAATTATAGCGCTCCCAAGTCCCGGCCTAAAGGCCTCGTCGCCTCCCACTTCCAGCGCGGAACAAAGTTCGACAAGGGACCCCGCAGCAGCGCTCCTTCGCACTTTGAGAGCCCCTGGGTTTGGCTCTCCCTCGACCAACCCAACCCACTGATTTGGCGGAAGACCATAAAGGCCACATCGGACCGAATCGTCCCAGGCGAGCTTGTCCACGTTTATGGCCCGGACTCCAACCTCATTGGTTCCGGCCTCTACGCGCCGCGCTCACAACACTGCCTGAGAATTCTCCGCAGAGATGGCGAGCCGTTCTCGAAGAACTGGATGCGTGGGCGCCTCACTGAGGCCCTCGACTACCGCCTGAACACTCTTAAGATTGACGAAACAACCAACGCCTACAGGGTGCTCCACGCTGAAGGCGACGAGTTTCCCGGCCTCATGATCGACCGTTTCAACGAAGTCTTATCCATTGAGATTTTCACTGAGGGTTGGCTGTCCCTGCTCCCCGAAATTATCCCAGTCTTGCACAACCGACTGGGAACAACCTGCGCGGTTGCTCGGGCCGACGTCAAAGCTATGCAGGTCGAGCACTTCCGCATGGACGCGAAGATCTCCGGCACCCTGCCTAATAAAGTGACCGTTGAAGAGAACGGCGTCAAATATCGCGTCGACGTGAAAGGCGGCCACAAGACAGGCTTCTTCTGCGATCAACGAGACAACCGCCTGGAGCTGACCAAGTTCACTGAGGGTCGCTCGGTCCTCGATGTCTGCACCTACACCGGCGGCTTTGCCGTCGCCGCGAAGGCAAAAGGTGGCGCCAAGGAAGTCATTGGCATCGACTTGGACGAGAAAGCCCTGAGCATGGCGAAGACCAACGCTGGGCTCAATCAGACGAATGTTTCATGGGTGCGCGCTGAGGCCTTCGCCTACATGCGTCAAATGCAAGAGAACAAGAAGACCTTCGATGTTGTGGTCCTCGACCCTCCTAAGTTCATACCCGATAGAAAGGGTTATGACGAGGGGCGCCGTAAATACCTCGACTTCAACAAGCTCGGTCTTAGCTTGGTCAAGCCTGGAGGTCTCTTTGTCACTTGCTCTTGCTCGGGACTATTGAGTTCTCAAGACCTCATCGAGATCGCCCAAAGCGCCGAGCGCTCGGCTTCAAACACCGGAAACCGACGTCTCCGCCTCATGAAGATGACCGGCGCCGGCGCCGATCACCCCGCACGTATGAACTGTCTTGAGTCGAGCTACCTTAAAGCAGCTTGGTTCCACGTCACCTAAGAGTTCATATTTAAGGAATAAAATATCAGGGCTGCAGCGAGATCGAGAGGTTTTAGTTGCGCCCTGTTTCCAATTTGGTGCCACAAGCCGCAGCCAACTTCTCCAGCTCACCTCCGTCAAGCCAGACGCTTCGGCAATCAGGGCAAGTATCAATCATGACCTCGGTCTTTGGATAGGGAACCTCAAGCAGCTCTTCCTTAGGGCACTTGATGCAGTAGAGGCCTGTTTCGCGCTTCTGTTTCATACGAATGCGTCGTGACACCCCAAGAACAACCGTGAGCTCTCCCGCGTCGAACCATGTGCCTCCGCACTTGATGCAATACTCAACGGGCACACCATTTTTCAAGCCCTCAGCCAGTCCACCTTTACACTTGGGGCAGCAAGTTCGGTCGCTGGCGGCGCTGCTCGCGGTCGCGAAGAGCTCCTGCGCTCTCTCGTTCCAGGTCTTGTCGTCTTCTTTGACGATGTCTTTCATGGCGTTTTTAAGAGCGTCGAATTCGCCTTTATCAAGCCAGATGCCTTGGCAGGAGGGACAACGGTCAATATCGACATCCGTTCCTGGGAACTTCAGCTCGCGCATTTTTTCGTCGCAGCGCACGCAGCCAACCTCGACCACGTCCCCTTCTTCTGGGTCAAACTTGCGGTAGACTTCGAGGAGTATGGTGAGTTCACCGGCGTCGAACCACATGCCCTCGCACTTGGAGCACATTTCAACAATCATGCCCGAGCGCTTAAGGTGCCACAGCTTTCCTTGGCATTTGGGACAA
>JARGOJ010001209.1 GCA_029210225.1 Planctomycetota bacterium | reverse complement strand
TCACTTCGTAGCCGGGAACCACATCACGGCTGGCGCGAACAAGAAGGTTGTCCGCGGACTCTTGATTGATCAAGCCGCGCTGCATCATTAAACCGACGAGAGATTCAGGATCGGGAGACGATCCAAAGCTCTCCATCAGCATCTTGCGCTGGTTCTCTGTGATGAGGCCGCTCTCAATAGCCGCATTCAATATCCGAGGCGCGGATACAGTGCTATCGCCAGCGTTCTCGCCAGACGGCGCTGTTTTGGACCAATATGTTTCAGGACCTGCATGGTAGGCCGTTTTACCTGGATCGGGATCACCAGACATTGAGAAGTCTCACTTTTTAGAGCTGCCGTTGATCTTTTCTATCTCTTGCAGGACACGGTCAATTCCGGGACGATCCGCCTTATCAGCCCCAACGTATCCATATCGTACCACTCCTTGACCATCTAAGACGAAGGTCGAAGGGCGAGAGAGATCACCAAGCAAGTTGTATTGCGTCACTAATTTTAGCCCAGGATCGAGAAAAACCGGCAAAGAAAGCGGGGTCTTCCCCTCAGCCTCAAGGCGTTCGTTGCACGCATTGATGAATTGCTCAACCTTTGCCTTGTGATCTGCTTTGGTCGGATAGACCACGAGGACCTCGGCGTTTCGCTTCTTGAACTCTTCATATTTTAGCGAAAGCTGCGCTGTGTATGTCGCGCAATAAGGACAAACATAACCTGAGAATCCTCGCATGAAGACAAGCACAACGCTCTTGCCCTCATACTTCTTGAGCGAGATTTTCTCTCCCGTAGAAGAGAGCAAATCGGTCTCGGGAACAGGCAACTTCTCTCCGACCGTCTGTTTCGCCTCCGTCTCCTTCAGATTCGACGGCTTATCACCGGAAAAAGAGAAGTTGATAGGCACCGTGCAAGCGACAGAGCTGAACAACAAAGCTGCGAAGAAGAGTTTTCGGATCACGATTCCCACGGAGACTCCCAATTTGATGAATTTAGCGTTATAGGCTCTCAGATCTTAGTCCATTTCTATGTTTCGGACAAAAGTTGACATTTACAGAGCCCCAAAGAATTCCATCCATTTAGACTTTGCCTGTCCCACAAGTACGCGCAGTCGCGAAGCTCTTGCGAAGCCAGGAAGCCCCGAATGGTTCAAGAAAGCCTCATTCCGCCGCGCCAGAAGTCGGTCTTTGCTCGACTTCCGAAATCTTGCAAAGTCATGCAAAGGCGCACTCCACTTGGCTCCCTGACATACTATGCCAGCAGGGATGCGCTCCACGCCGTGCTCTTTGTCTGCGATCACGTGAAGAGCCCGAAGCGATACTTTGATCATTTTGAAGAAGACCGTGACCACCCTATTTTGAACAAGGCCGCAGAACAAATCGACGAATATTTTGCCGGGACACGACGCGCTTTCGACCTGGCCATACGTCCGTTTGGGACAGCCTTTCAGGACTCTGTTTGGAAACGTCTCGCAGAAATCCCCTATGGCGAGACAAGAAGTTATGGCGAGCTGGCGAAGGACCTTGGCGACGTAAAAAAGGCTCGCGCTGTGGGAATGGCGAACGGACGAAATCCGATTTCGATCATCCTTCCATGCCATCGCGTCATCGGTGCCAATGGCTCCCTCACCGGGTACGGCGGGGGTTTAGATGCGAAATCGCAGCTGCTCGATCTCGAAGCCAGGGCTTTGGGAAAACGACTTTTTTAGTGTGCGCTCCACAGTTATCGGTCCACGAAAAAAGCAAGGTCACAACACCTTGCTCCAAAACGTTGTCAGCGCATTGCTTTGAGTCTTACCAACCAAATGGAATGAAATAAATCTTACCGTCGACAGCAAGGAATTGAAGGCGACTAAAGAACTGTGGATATTTCTTGGTTAGGCTAGGACATTCGATTCGATAAGTGTAGACCGTACCCGTCTCAATCTTCTTCACGCCGTCCCAATAAACCTTCGTTTTCTTGGTCGTGCACTCTTTCGAGATTCGCATCTGGTCGAAGGCCTGATAAAGCTCGTCGTAATGGGGGAAGTTCTTCTTCTTAAACTTCGCTGCCTTCTCGGGGGTGGACCATTTGTCCTTGTTAAAACTCACTCTGGGAATCGAGTAACTGTCTCTCTTACCATCGGCGATCCGGTCAAAGACCTCGGCCAATTTGTTGTGATGGACAAGTGCCAAAACCTCTTTTAAGGCCGCGATGCCTCTATTTTTGGGGCTCAAGGCCTCAAAGACGATTGCTATTTCTGGCTTGGGCTTCTCAGCCTTGGGTTTATCCGCCTTAGGTTTCTCTGCCGGTCTAGACTTCGGATTATCTTGAGCATGGGCGCTTTGAGCCGCGAAAACAAGGGTCACAACGATAAGGCAACGCTTCAACATAGTATCTCCTGAATTAAAATCATCAGTTCCAGGCAAAAGACATGACCTGAATCAGTCGCTTCTCTTTCCTTAGAACTCAATTCCCCCCAAAACTATTCAATGGAGTCAGGTTCCAGC
>JARGOJ010000105.1 GCA_029210225.1 Planctomycetota bacterium | reverse complement strand
GGAAAAACAGTGAAGGTGGGCTTTCGTTATCGATTGAAGGTGAAAGATCTCAAGGCGGCTTATGGCTTGCCACAAATGACGGTTCAAATAGATTATTTGGCGCCGGATACGCGGATCGCGCTGCCAAAAAAGACAGTGACTTTGAGAGCTGTCTTAGGCACAGTGCCGCCTGCAGCCCAGGCTCAAGGACCGAATAGAGCTTTGCTCCTCGATGGTCAGTCTTCTTTGGTTGTCCCCAATTCAATGATTAAATTGAAAGGCGGAGCGTTTACTTTGGAAGGGTGGGTGTTTGCCGAGACTTTTGAGGGGCGCCGGCCATTTCTGGCAAAGACGGAAGGCTCAGGCTACGGCATTTTCCTTAATAAGGGCACTCCGAGGGCTTATGTTCATATCAACGGGAAATATGTATCACTGAATGGCGCTAAGAAAATGAAGCTGAGGACCTGGCATCATATCGCGGCGGTCTACGATGGGCGTGAGCTCAGGCTCTACCTTGACGGTGAGAAAGTAGCAGCAGCCCCGGCTTCTGGCGCTCCCACGCCGAATGATAGGGCGCTTTGTATCGGCGCGGATCCAAACTCAAAGGGGCAGGCGGTCGACCCGTTGACTGGGAAGATTGACGAAGTGCGACTGTCAAACGGAGCGCGATACTCTGCGGCCTTTAAACCCAAAAAGCGCTTCGCTCCCGATGAGCAGACGGCGCTCTTGTTCCACTTCGATAAAGACTTGGGCCCCTTTGTTCTCGATCACTCTGGCAACAAGGCCCACGCCCGCCGAAGGGGTAAGCCGCGTTGCGTTGGGGCTGGTTATTGAGCGGGCTTAAAGGTCCAATTGCTTCTCCATGAAGACGCTGAGTTTGTCGTGGCGTGGGTAGTCGCCATAGGGCCCGCGAACCGTGTATCCGCAGCGCCGATAGAATCGCAACGCGGCCTCGTGGTGGATGCCTGTCTCAAGCCGCGTCCTTGGAATTTGGGCTTCTTTGACAATCGATTCGAGGGCAGTCACTAACAGCGCTCCGACTCCTCGGCCCCGGCAGCCCGGGGAAACATACATGCGCTTGAGCTCGCCGTAGTCTCCGGCGAAGAGCTTGACTGCGCCACAGGCGACAAGTTTAGTCTTTTGATAAGCGCCGAGGACATGAACATGGTCTTTCTGAAGCTCAACGAGGGGATCGTGATGGTTGCTCTCGGCGGGGTAAAACTGTCCTTGAAAAGAGTCGAGAGCTGCGATGAGCGATTGAACCTGTAGGCTCGCGGGGTCGACCTTGTGAATGTGAAACATAGGCAGTCTGCACTTTGAAAAGGAGAGCTTATTCAGTCTATTGAATTTGACAGAATTGGATTCTAGTCATTGACGGTGCTTTCGAGAAGATCGAAGCGCGCCTTCTTGGCTTCTTTGAGGAGGAAGATGAAGGCTCTTTTCATTTGGGTCTAACAGCGGTGAATAGCGATTTGTTAAACTCTCGCGCCTATGGGCAAAGAGAAACGCAAGGGCAAGAGACCCGAGCGCAAACGCTGGTTTCAAAACCGATTGTTCGAGTACATAGCATACTGCGGCCTTCGTATCGTCGTCGCTATGGCCAACCTCCTCCCCAATTCAACAGTGCCGTTTTTTGGTCGCATGTTGGGATGGACAATTCGCATATTTGACCGGAAGCATGTCCGAATTGCTCTGAAAAACCTCCACTTATCTCCCGACGTCGTCAAAACCGAGGACGTTCCCAGAGTCTTGACTCAAGTGTTTACAAATACTGGCATGGCCATCATTGAAATGCTCAGGATGCCTCGATTCCTGGCGAGAAACAGGCTCGGAGAGACCGTCGATTGTCGCGGCTTGGAGTATTTCGATCAGACCTTGGCGAAGGGCAACGGTTGTATTGTTGTTGTGGGGCATTTGGGGAACTACGAATTGGGTGGAGTCGTGACCGCGAGTAAGGGTTACCCGCTCAATGCGCTGGCGCGGCCAATTCAGAATCGTTACATCGATCGCTTTGTGACGGAGATTCGGTCGCAGACGGGGAACAAGATCATTCCGACAACTCGGGCCATTGGCGAAATGATGCGAGTCTTGCGACGGAATGAGATCCTCGTTGTAGAGATTGATCTCGACGCCAAATACGACGGTATCCTGGTCGACTTCTGTGGGCGCCCCGCCTCGACTTATCGAAGCCCCGCGCTCTTTGCACTGAAGTTTAAGACGCCGATCATTCTATCTCATAGTTACCGTGAGAACGGCGCGAATGTTATGCAGCTTTGCGAGCCAATTGACCCCGCCGACTTTGCTGATCGAGAGAACCCTGTGGAAGAGCTGACGCATTTCATTGGGAAGAAGTTTGACGAGCGTGTTCGTGCGAGGCCCGATCAGTGGTTTTGGCTCTTAGATCGTTGGCGCGGGGCAGAGAAGCTCATTCGGCGCCGTGCGGCTGAGAAGGAGCAAGCGGACGCGGCAGCGAAAGCGCAGGAGCCAATGGCCGCGCAGGAGACTGCGCCGGTCGAGGATTCACCGTCTTAAGGGCGAGTTAGTCTTCCTTACCTAGGTAGTCGAACAGGCAATCCTCAAAAATCGAGACGAGCTCGGGGTCCATGAACTGGTATTCGTCGGGGATGTCGAGGACGTGGAGCGGCTTGTGCTTGAGCAATTTCGAGAAGCGAGCTTGGAGCCTATCTTGGTGTTTATTCTCCATGACGAAGATGACGTCGGCCCATTGAATCATAGATGCGTTGACGGTGTTTCGGGCCTTTGGGCTGGTTCCTGCGGAGCGAGTTTGATAGTCGGGATGCGACTTTAAGACACGCTCGCCGGTTGGGCTGCGCCATTGATTTCGGCTGCATATGAAGAGAACCTTGGTGGCGCTCATGTTCTTGTCACTTTGTCTTTTTTGTTGGGGCTTTGAAGCCAATGACGAGCCAGCGCTTTCCGTTCTTTTTGAGCAGCACTTTTCCGCCTCCTGGGAGGCTGACTTCGGAGACACCGTCTTTGGTCGTGGCTTTGAGGTCAGACAGTTCCATGCTGCCACTGTTGACTGAGATGCGTCGTTCGCGAAGCCAGGTTTCGTTTGTCAGTATTTTCATGAGTGCTTTTTTGAAGGCGGCCTTTTCGCCTTTAACGGTGTTTTTTCGTTCTTTCGCGGCGATGTCGAACATGGCATCGAAGTCGATCATGGCTTCAATGTCTTTAATTTGGCTATCGGCGAGGGCGCGAAAGAAGAGGATGACCGTGGGGATGGGAGTGCTTGGGATTCCTTTGAAGGCTTCGGGGAGCGTTTGGAAACGCTCGGAGTCTGTGCGTCCGCCGGCGGCTTTGATGCGGGGTTGGCTGAAGTTGATCTTGAGCAGCTTCTGTTTTGGGTCGTAGAAGCATTCGAGGGCGGCCGCAGCTTGTTTGATTGTCACCATGCGACAAGAGAGGGAGTCGCCTCTGAACCCGTGCTTTTCAAAGGGATCAACGTTTACTTTGACTTGAGTTTTGCTGCCGGTTTCAATGTCGATCCCGATGAATTTGTAGCGTCCGGCTTTGGTGATGACTTTGGGCAATCGAGTGACGAAGCCCACGGGGGGGGCGAGGGCGAGGGTGTCCAGGGGCGCGTCGATTTGTTTCTCTTTGACGTCTTTGCCTTCAACCCGGCGCCAGAGAAAGCCGGTGCCTTTGCGGCGGAGGCTGTAGCTTCGTCGAAGCCGATTCCCCGAGGCTTGGGTGGCGCGGCTTTTCAGGCTCGCCTCGACGAGCTCGCCTTTCTCATTGATGGTTTGAGTGGAGACGAGGTCGACTTGGCCCAGGCCGTCGATGCGCAGCTCCAAGGTGTCTTTCAAGACTAGGGCTTTTCCAACCACCATGCTTTCGAATTCGATGGATCCAACCAAGGTTCGCCCAATGTAGAGCGTGAGCTTTTCGTTTTGACCGTTGAAAGACTTTCGCGTCGTTTCGTTGGTGAATTTGGCGAGGATGCTCTTCCCATTGGCCAGAGAGTTTTGGGCCTGAGCGCTTTGAGTGAGAGTTAGTAGTGCGCTGAAGAGGATGAATGGGTGCAGCAGTTTCATGGGGAGGACTTTCATGATCATCCGTTGGGTCATGGGGAGGACGAATGATAATCGATGCATGCTCAAAACCCAACGCGCTTTGTCTGGCTGAGTCGGCATAAAAAAAGACCGGCGTGACGGCCGGTCTCTTTCTGCGTTGTTGTGTCCTTCTCGAAGCTTTATCGGAAGCGGCGCATGGCGCTGAGTCCGAAGAGGGCGAGGAGAAGGAGTATGAGAGATTCGGGGCCTGCGGGTTCGCCAGTGGATAGCTGACAGCCTCCGCCGCTACCTGACGGCCTCGTTGCGCGCACGAACACCCTGGCCTCGACGTTCACCACGAGGCTACTGAGAGGCACGGGAGCACCAATAACAGTGGCTTGTGAGATGACGCCGGTGGCTTGGATGTTGGTGACCGCGGGGGTGAAATTTACAGGGGTGGCAGCATTGGGTGAGATATCCCAAACGAGGAAGACATTGATGCTGGTTCCAGCAGGGATGACCTTGTTGAGGTTTGTATATGTGATGCTGCCGTTGTCCGCTGTGAAGAAGAGGTCGATACCAAGTTGCGGATCGAAATTTGGATCGAAGAAGCCGTCGCCGTCTATGTCTTGGTAGAGGCGAGAGCGATTGATATCGAAGACTTCGTGGCCGGTTCCGCTAGAACTGAAGGAGATGCTGTCAACTCGAAGGTCTTCAAAGAAGTTGGCTTCAATTTGAAGGTTCATGACGACGACATTTGGGGTGCCTCGTTGAATGAGTCTTGCTCCTTGGGAGGAGTCGGCGAGGTCGAAGACGTTGACTTGGCTCGTGGGGGCTCCGGGGAAGATGGCAATGTCGTCGAATGCGAAGCCGTCGTTACCGACGGGGCCGGCGTCGAATTGCTGAAACTTGATTTTGAAGTTTCCGTTGAGGCTGATTCCGATTTGAGCGGCTGTTGCGGCGAGGTCAACTGTGATTCGTTGATAGTTGGCTTGGCTAAATTGTTGAGTGAGGTTGATCAAACCAAACCAGGTTTGTCCGTCTTCGCTGATCGCGACTCCATCGCCGTTGAATGATCCTTGGAAGGTGATGGGGATGGGGTGGTCGGCGTCGTTGAACTCTTTGTGGTGAAAGGTGAGGAAGGCTGAGTTTTGTCCAGCGAGGTCCACGGTGAGGATGAGCTCGTTGAGGCTAGGGCTCGTGTTTTGAACAGCGTCGTCGAAGATAATGTGACGGTTTCCAAGGTTAGGCTCATTGTCGGAGCTAATGCGGATACGGCCTTCATTAGTGGAGTTGGCTTGCCAGAAGGGGCGCAATGTCCCCGATTCGAATCCCTCAGAGAATGGGAATTTGGCGGTGGCTCCTGCAACTCCTTCTCCACTGAGTGATTTATTGGATGTGTTTGCGTTGTCTACGGTGGCCGTTAAGACGGCCGTTTGAGCGCCGGTTCCTGGACTGAAGCGAACGACGACACTCTGGCTGCTGTTCGGACCGAGGGTAAAGCTATTGCTTCCTTGGATGATACTAAAGATGGGTGTATTTGTGACAGAGACGCTGCCGGAGACTGCGGTGTTGGAGCTGTTGCGAAGAACAAAGTTCTTTGTTGTGTTGCCTCCGACGACGACGCCTCCGAAGTTACCGTCTGGTGCTGCGTCAAAAGAGACTGAGTTCGCGCCAATTCCGCCCCCAGTGAGACCCTTGTTGGCGACAGGAACCGCACCGATGGAGGCGCTCAGAGTGGCGTTTTGGGGACCCACAGCGGCTGGAGAAAAGCGAACGACAACAGTCCGTGTTGTGCCTGCGGCGAGGGAGTAAGCTCCACCGCCGGAGACGAATGTAAAGAGGTTGTTGTTGACGGTGATTGTTCCGGAAGCCGCGGTGTTCCCTTGGTTTCTGAGGACAAAGTTGACGTCTTTGGAGTTGCCTGTTGCCACGGCGCCGAAGTCGCCACCGGGGTTGCGTTCCCAGAGAAGGGCGGGGTTGGCTTGAGCGACACCGGAGAGCGGGTTATCGATATTGGCGTTGTTTTGCAAGGTCGCAGTCAAGGTCGCGCCAATAGCGCCTCCTTGGTTGGGCTCAAAACGGACAACGACGCTTCGAGTGCCACCGGCTGGGACGGTGTAGTTGCCACCGCCAGAGACGATCTGGTAGTTGCTGTTATTGACCGAGATCATGCCGCTGGCGGTCACAACTCCGCTGTTTTGCAGGGTGAAGACGCGGTCTGAGTTGCTACCAACAGACACTGATCCGAAGTCGCCATTGGGAGTGGCGGCCCAGGAGATAATTGGCGGGGTCGTTCCGTTACCGCGAATGAGCTTCATTCCACTTGGGAATCCGTTGATGCTGGCGGTGATATTGGCGGTGGTTCGACCGAGCTGTGTCGGTGCGTAGCGGACGGTCACCGCTTGGTTGGTGTTGGGAGCAAGGTTGAAGCTGGCTCCACCAATGACGCTGAATTGATTTGAGTCGACGGCGACGGTTCCAGTGGCGGCGGTTGTTCCGAAGTTATTCAAGGTGAAGGTGAAGTCTCGGAAGTTTCCAACGAGGACGTCGCCGTAGTCTCCGTCTGGGGCGGCGTCGAAGACAACGGTGTTGTTGTCGATCGTAATATCGTCGAAGAAAAAGCCGTCGAGAGTTGTTCTGAAGTTGTCAAATTGTTGAAATTTGATTTGGAAGTCGGCTCCAGGAGTGAAGCCGGCTTGTTGGGCAGCAACGAACAGGTCAATGGTGAATTGAGTGTATGCACTGTTGGAATTGGCGCCAGTCAGATCGACAATGCGAAACCAATTGGTTCCGTCGTTGCTGATAGAGACTCCGTCGCCATCTTCCGATCCAGTGAACTGTGTTGGAAGGGGATGATCTTCGTCACCGGTCTCTTTGTGGAAGAATGAGAGATTGGCGACTGTTTCATTGCTTAAATCAATGAATAGGAGAGCTTCGTTGTTGGAAAAGCTAACGTCTATTGTAGAGTCCATTTGAAGATGTTGGGTCCCAGTGCGTGGGCCCTGTGCGGACGTGAGAATGATTTGTCCGGTGACTGTACTGTCGAGACACCATTCCGGCCCAAGAGGAGCTTCGAAGCCTTCAGAGATGGGGAGCGTCGCTGGCATGATGATCCCGCCATTAATGATCGGGTCAACTGTGACGGGATACGTTGCTCGACTGAGCCATTCGCCGTCGACGATATATTGAATCTTGTTGTCTCTCATGGCGATTTGGCCGTGCGTCTTATGGCCAGCTTGGTCGAGGATGACAAGTTTACTCATTCTAATCATCACATTGTTTTTACTGTCCCAGAATTGAATTCCCGATTTGGTGGGGGCAATGTCTCGCTTGATAGTTGCGCTAGTCATGACCTTGGCGGTAAGGACTAGGTCACCACCTTCGGTGTTGAGTGGAGAGTTGAGAACGAAGAATTGTTCGATTCCTCCATCCACCTTGTAGTATTTCTCGACAAGTCCTGCGCCGTGGTCAAACTCAATGGCGTCGTTGTCAATGCGTGGCTCGGGGTAATTGCTTGAGAAGACTTGTTCCCGGTAGCCTTGAGCTGCGGCCTCGAATTGGAAACGAAGGTGAGCGGGAGATACTTGGCCGTTGTGACGTGCAACCTCGAAGTTCAGCCCCTGAACGTCAAAGCTTGCGTGATAAGGAGCGCGCTGATCACCAGAGAAGCTCCAGTGGCCGTCCTTGTCGAGTTCTGGTAAGGCATCGACAGGCTTGGTGAATGTGCTTCGAGGTTTCTTACGGATGCCTTCGAGGACTGTTTCGATCGAGGGGCGCTTAGTCGACGCGTCCCCCGTCGTTGAAGCGACAGCTTCGGGAGCGTTGCTTGGGGCTTGGACCAAACTCGAGTCTATTTCAGCGGGCGAATTGCTGACGGCAGCTTGAGCCGTATCGGCCGCTTTCGCTGTCGGAGAGCCATCCAAGACGACGGTTTGGCCGTTTTGAGCGCGTTTTTGCTGCGCACGAGAGGCTTGAGGGCGAAGCTCCTGAACCTCATCTTTGGCGAGTTTCGTGGAGATCTGATACGAAAAAATCAGCGCTACAGCCGCGATAGGCAGAGCTGCTCCAAGAAGCTTGAGTCGCCGCGAGGGGTCACCCTTTTTGGTGGCGAGAATTTTCTTGCTCATGAATAGACTTCCTAAATTACTAGGCGCACTACCTGACGATAGTCCGCGCTGGTCTCTCTCTTCTCTTCACAACTTCAACGTCGAAGAACAACCGTTTCGTTCAATCAAACTCGACGTTGATCGATCCCGTTTTCACCATAGAACCCGCCTGATTCCTGAATTCTTGGTGTCTTCAGATCCCCGTCACGTGTTGACAGCGTCTTTTTAAGTCACCTAAAATTCAGCCTCGCCGGTGAAAATGAGGAAGCTGTCGTTTCTCGTCAATCCCATAGATATCAATGTGCGAGCCCCAGACACAGAACGTCTATCCCATGCCAAAGCTATAAGCGCCACTAAAAGCCCAAAACTCCCAGAAATCCTCGCGTTTTTACGACCACGCAAAATGATTCCATCCAAGTTTTTAAGCCCTCTAAAGGTCCGACAATGTAAATATTTTTCTAGGGAATACAACAAAAAAACAAAATCTCCGCTGTGTGGAATGTTTGCTATGTTGCTTGTTCTCTATGGAGTCTAGGCTATCACTGATCTCTATATAAGGGAATCAGCATTTGTCCTTCACCCCCCAGATTGATCTCCTATGCCTTTGATTCAAAGGAAGAGAGCTTTTTGTGCGTGGGCCGGCGAGTTGAATTTCATGACCTCTCAGGGGAGCATAGGACCCGGAGCTTAGAAGGACCAACCCGACAAAAACTGTTGACCAACGCGTACGGTCACGTCTTCCATAACCTGAGCGACGTCGGAATAGTCGTCGAGCACCGCCCCGACTGTGTCGATGATCTGCGTCACCTGGTCGGAGCTCAGAGTCAGTGGAGGTTCAATCTTTAAGACATTCCAGTTCTGGGTTGCGGGTTGGCAAAGAAGGCCTCGCTCTAACAGCTTGACCGCCGCCCATTGACCGAAGACCTCTTTAGAAAGCATCTTCACGAGCCCCGGCGCGAGCTTATTGACCAGCCCCTGATCTGTCGGACCAAGCTCAATCGCCACGAATAAACCCCGGCCTCGGATCTTTTGCACCAGAGGATGCCCCGCCAAGCGTTCACTCAGTCCTTCCAACAACTCCTTTCCTCGTTCGCGACTGTTTTTGACGAGCTGCTCGTCCTCGATGATGTTCAGAGTCTCTAGCGCAACGGCACAAGACAGCGAGTTCCCCCCAAAAGTGGTGTTGTTCAGGTCGAAGCGATCCATCGCCGCGAAGCCCTTGTTGTAAATTTTCGTCGTCGTTACCGTGGCAGCCACAGGAACGATTCCTCCCGACAATGACTTCGCAAGGACTAAAACGTCAGGGACCATATCTTCTTGCTGATAGGCGAACAGGGTCCCCGTCCGCCCAAGCCCAGTCTGAACTTCGTCAAGGATGAGCAATGCGCCGTGCTTGTGACAGAGCTGCTGGGCAGCCTTCAGAAAGCCCTTCGGAGGATGAACCGCTCCCGCTTCACAGAGGCCCGGATCCACAACAAAGGCCGCGATTTCCTGAGCTTTCAAAGCGCTCTCAAGTTGCTCCAGGTTCCCAAAATCAATCCTATGACAGCCATTTAACAGCGGCTCAAAGGGGCTTCGCATGCGCTCGGTACCCATGATTGACAAGGTCCCCAGGCTGGTTCCGTGATAGGCCCCCGTGCAATAGACAAAGTCACTCCGGCCCGACCAAGCCCGAGCCGTCTTCAGCGCCGCCTCGACCGCTTCCGCGCCCGTATTCCCAAGTATGACGACATCAAGCGGGTCGTCCACAAGCTTGGCCAATCGCGCCGCGAACTCACCCATCGGCGCTGAGGGGCCGACGTGGATAAAATTGAGACTCTGCTCTTCAATGAAGCTCGCCATTCGAGCCAAGAGACGGGGATGGGAATGGCCGATATTGACCGCTCCAAAGCCCGCCAGGCAATCGAGGTAGCGTCGCTCTTCATGATCCCAGATCCAGCAATCCTGCGCTTTCGTAAACAGGCGCCCGTATTTGAACATCCCGAGCAACTTCACGAAGGCTGGGTTGACATGACGGGCATATTTCAGGACGGACGGATGCTCCGAAGCCGGCACCTTCGCATACTCTTTCTCTTGATCCGACAGGCTTGGGATGGCTTTCTCAAAACCTTCGGTGTCGGCTGCTGAGACAGGATACTCTTTGAATTCCTTCGGCCGCCACTCTTTGAAACCGAGGCGGGGAAAGAGCGCTTGAAGGATGAATGCCCCGACCGTTAATATCATCATGATCGTCAGGATATAGCCGCCATGGGAGGGATACCAAGTCTCAAAGCCCACTGGGAGCGCGTTCGCCGTATTGATATTCTCCTCGGGATAATACGGCCCGATCCAGCTTGTGACCAAAACAAGGAAAGCCATGAAGACAATCGTGCGCCACCATGTGCCCGCTGGTAAACCCAGTTTCTTCATGGCGATGATCGACAGTATGAAAACTCCAAAGTGCGTCAATAAAGAGGTCCATAGAAACTCTCCTCCGACAGCTAAATCAATAAACCAGAAGTTATTGCCCAGACAGAGCATAAAGCAGCCGACAGCGTTGATTTTTGGGTGTTTGCTGACCAGTCCAATGCAAATGACCAGGGAGGCGACATTACACGACCAAAGCAGATTGACCGCTGGCCCGATCAGCAAGAGTTCAATCCCGTGGGCGATGTAAAACAGGATAGCGAGGGGACCGATCCAGGAGGGCAAGCGACTAGTCATCAAGAAATCCGTGGGGCGAAACCCGCTGGCTGAACAATCAGGAGAGACTCAGAGTTTGATAATCATAACGAAAAGCTCGAAAGGTGGCAGGCATTGGGACTGTTCGGACTTAGGGAGCTTGGGAACTTTCTAAACGGGTAAGCCCGAGCTCTTCACGGAGGCGCTTGTCACTGCTGACCTTCCAAATGTATTGATCGAGGTAGTAGTGGTGAAAGAAGACGCCCCAATAGAGACCAAGACAAACTCGGGCGGCGTCGCTCTTGAAGTCCAAGAGATTCCAATGCGGATTGATTCCTCGGGCTCCAACCAACAAGATATAGGCTCCGGCGAGCCCAACAAGAACGAAGTAAGTGAGCACCGGAGCGCGTCCTGCTTTGGCGATGAGCCGCTTGTCTTCACCATTGGCGTAGCGCCGTCGGTTCACAGCGAAGATAATGCCAAGATACTGAGCTCCGTGAACAAAGCCACCGACAACCCCCATGGCCAGGAAGAGCTGCTCAGGATCTGTTGGGTTAGGGAAGAGCGGCTCTCTCGCTCCCAAAATCGCGAAGGTATAAATCTGAAGGCAAAGCACCGGGAAGAGTAAAAAAAGGGCCGGTTTTAGTCCCGACTTTCGACGCGACTCATGGAACATTGATAGCACATATAGGATAGTCCCCAGACCTAAAATACTTGCTCCGCCGATCGTGATGATTTCGATCGGCCTCACTGCTTCTTCGGGGATTTCGAGGAGAGTTTGATTCGCGGGGTGAGCGATGGCAAAAAGTCCAAACAAGAGCCAGAGACTGCCGTGGAGAAACCACTTATCAAGCTTTTGGAGTAATTTTGGTGTCTTCGCATGCCACTGATAGATGGCCATGATTCCGTAGTTTTGACGGGCCACATGGTGCCAGGAAGCGAGCGCGGTCAACAGCAGAAATAAGTCGAAGGGAACAGGGCTGTCGATGGCTCGACCAAAGAAGTGCACGGAAGGCCCGACGAGTAAAAAGAGAAGGCTCACAAGGAGAATCGACGACCACCGTTTCCGATCTTCACCGTCAATATAAGTGCGTGTATAGGTGGATATGAGGTGAGGCCCGTCGAAGAGCAGTAACCAAGCCCACCACGCTGGGGCGACCAGCAACGGATTTTGAGTCAGCAAAATGCCTAGCCCCACCGCAATGAGGCTGGTGCCGAAGAAGAAAAATAAATCGTAGGCGGGGCCGCCGATCCAACCTGATTGGGATTGAGATTGGAAGAACTTGCTTTGCACAGACGCTCTCGGATTCAGTCAGTAGAATTTCGTGAATATAGTAGCATGCGAGCCCCAACGCCCATGGCAAGAAGAAGTTCCATAGAATGGATATCAATCAAGAACAAGCCCAAAGAATACAACAGTTAGGCCTCGTCGCGCCTAATCATTTGCAACGGGCCTTGCAGTTGGTTCAGCCCAACAAAGACCTCTGCGCTGTCCTATGCGAGCAGGGCATTCTGTCAGCCGAGATGGTGCCACAAATTCGTTCGACCCCTTCTCTGGGGCCGCTTCACCAAGGTACGATTCGCAATCAGGCCGCTCAGGCTCTCGCTTCCATTTCCGTCAATGATCCTCACTTTGCGCCTCATATCAACCATGTCTTAGAGCGCAGGGAAGAACTGGGGCGGGGCGGTATGGGTGTCGTTTACCGGGTTTTTGATAAACGACTGAAGCGGGAGGCTGCGCTAAAAATCCTTCACGCTGGCCTCAGCGATCCTGACAGTCATCTGCGGTTTCAGAGAGAGGCTGAGGTGATGGCCCAATTAGATCACCCGGCGATTCCACCTGTTTATGAAATGGGCATGACCCCCCAGGGCGAATCGTTTATGTTGATGAAGGTTGTCGAGGGTGTCACTCTCAAACAACGTATCCACAAATTTCAATTTACGAATAGCAAGGCCCCTGAGTTAACGGAACTATTGATGTGCCTCGTCAAGGTGTCAGAGGCTATGGCATTCGCGCACTCAAAGGGCTTTCTACACCGCGATTTAAAGCCTTCAAACATCATGATCGGCGAGTTTGGCGAAGTCCAAGTGATGGACTGGGGACTGTGTCGAAAAATCGGTCAAGGGGAATCTCACCTGACCAAGGCATCGCTCACCTTAGATTCCAGTGAGGCGAACACTCTTGGTTTGACGAAGGAAGGCGCGGTCTTAGGAACCCCCGGTTATATGCCCCCCGAGCAAATCTCAGGGGACAAGGTCGATGAGCGCGCCGATGTCTTTGCCTTCGGTGCAATCCTGACCGAATTGCTAACAGGTCGCCCCCCAGTTCAGGGACGAACACCGTTAGATTGTCTGATCGCCACAATGCACTCGGAGATCGCCACTCCTCGCCAACGAAACGCGGCGATTCCGATCGAGTTGGATTCCATCGCGGCGAACTGTTTAGAGACGGATCGCGACGAGCGAACGTCCTCAATGGACGACATCGGACGGCAGCTTCTTAGCTTCATTGGAAATAAAGAGCAGGGCGCGAGCAAGGCCCGCATACTAGGGGTCGGAGGGCTCTTGTTTGTCGGCTCACTCGTAGTTCTTGCCCTCTCAACGCTGATGTTTTTCCTCGCCGCACTGGAATTAGAGTCCAAGACAGAACGGAGGCGAGGAGCACCGGAGAAACTCACTGAAAAAAACGAGCCATCGGAAGCACCAGGCGCTCCGGAGAAAATCAGTTACATCGAGCGAGCGCTGAAGCTTCTAAAGGAGCGGCCAGATCTGAAAAAATTGGAGCTGGAACTGAATAAATACGACAAAGATGTCCAGTCTCCGAGAGATCTGATTGAGTGCTCGGAGTTCTGTGAGCGGTTGAGGAGAGGAGACTGTCAACAAGCATTCTTGCTTCGTGCGGAGCGCCTCTTTCCTAAATCAAATATGGTCCTCTTTAAGATTAAGTCAATTCCCAAGCGGGCTTTCAACGCCACGTTTTTCAATAGTGCGAGGGATATTTTAAATGGTGGGACTGAGGACGAATACTACTTTGCGACAAAGGCCATAAGTCGCCTGATTGAATTGAGGGGTCCTCGGAGTATTAGTCGGGCAGATCGCGGAGAAATCTTGGCGTTGATTAACAAGGCTATCGAACGAAACTCCACGGATGGGGATCTGCATTTCGTGGCAGGGAGAATTTTCGATGCTTTGAAGGAGCCTCGGAGGGCGCTTTCTTATTTCTCGAAGGCCATCAAGAGGCGACCGAGCAATGGTGGCTTCTACTATTTTCGTGGGAAAGTACAAATTGAGTTGCTGTTAAACGAGCTCTACAATAAAAGCCTCCTCGACAGGAAACTTCTGGACGGCGCGATGGCCGATGCCAAGACTGCGCTGAAACTGGATCGAACTTTAGTTGCGGCCCAGATCATTGTTGCGCGAGGGGAGGTTATGAATAAGAACCTTGAGGGCGCTCGGCTGGCCTTTTTGAAGGCGAAGCAGAATGAG
>JARGOJ010001208.1 GCA_029210225.1 Planctomycetota bacterium | reverse complement strand
GAACCTGCTCCACGAGTGGCTTGACGCTCGCTATCTCGACGCCCATGCTTTTGGCACAGAGACGGAAGAAGAGGCGAGCCGCCCTGATCTTTGGCGTTATTGGCAAGCCCTACCTCCCAAGGGACGCATGGGTGTGCTGTTTGGCACCTGGTATAGCCAGCCCATTGTCGAACGCGTTTATGGGCATATGGATGATGATGAATTCGACAGCAAGCTCGAAGAAATCAATGCCTTCGAAAAGCTCCTCACGGATGACGGGGCCCTGATCATTAAGTTCTGGTTCCACCTCTCGAAGAAGCAGCAAAAGAATCGGCTCCGCAAGCTGGAAGGCAAGCGTCGCACACGTTGGCGGGTCACCCGGCGAGATTGGCGGCACTTCAAACTCTACGACAAATTTGCCAAGCACTGTAAGAACGTCCTCGAACAAACTCATTCCGACGCCGCTCCATGGACCATCGTTTCTGGCGCTGATGCTCGCACGCGGGCTCTCACCGTTGGGGAAGAGATTCGGGACCGCCTCGCGGCGCACATGACCCGAAGCAAGAAGGCCCCAAAGCGACGCGGTCGACGCAAGAAAATCCCATCATTGCTCCAAGCCGTCGACCTTGACCAGACCATTGAAAAGACGGACTACTCGGAGAAGCTTGATCGACTTCAGGGAAAGCTCTCGGAGTTGAGTTGGGATTTGCATGAGCAGGGGCGAGGAGTCGTCTTGGTCTATCAGGGATGGGATGCGGCGGGCAAGGGAGGAAACATCCGTCGATTGGTTCCCGCCTTGGACGCTCGCCAATACAGCGTCATCCCCGTGGGGGCTCCGACGGAGGAAGAGCGAGCCCAGCATTACCTGTGGCGCTTCTGGCGGCATATCCCTCGCGGAGGGCGCTTCACAATCTTCGACAGAAGTTGGTACGGCCGGGTGCTGGTTGAGCGCATTGAGGGCTTCGCGACGGTCCCAGAGTGGCAGCGAGCTTATCGCGAGATCAACGAATTTGAGGACCAGTTGACGGACAACGGCTACATCCTCATGAAGTTCTGGATTCACATTTCTAAGGACGAACAGCTTCGGCGCTTTAAGGCTCGGGAAGCCACTCCGTACAAGAAGCATAAGATCACCGAGGAAGACTATCGCAACCGCGAGAAGTGGGATGAGTACGAGGCCGCGGTGTCTGAGATGATCACACGAACGGATAAGAAGGAAGCGCCTTGGACGATTGTGCCTGGCAACTGTAAGCGCTTCGCCAGGATCCATGTGCTCGAATCGGTTTGCGATCACCTTGAGAAACAAATCCACGGTTAAATTCTCGATGGTCGCTCTCTCTCTGACTATTCGTCATTTTTTTGACGAATAGTCAGAAAAACATCGCAATCGGCTATATTACTAGGTCATGCGCTATTGACAGCATTTGACGCTGTGGTTAAACTCAAGGCGCTATGGGAATATCTGCAAGAAAACAACGAGAGAAGAGAGAGCGCGAGGAGCTCATCCTGAAGGAAGCGCGAGACCTTAGGTTGAGTAAGGGATACTTGGGCTTGACGATGGATCGTATCGCGCAAAAAACGGAGTATTCCAAGGGGACGATCTATCAGCACTTCTCCTGTAAGGAAGAGATCCTCATGGCCCTATCCATCCAGGTGATGGAGAAGCGCTGTGAGCTCTTTCACCGGGGTGCCTTGTTTAAGGGACGAACTCGGGAACGGATTATGGCGATGGGTGTGGGAGATGAGTTATTCGCTCGCCTCTTTCCTGACGATTTACGATCTTGCCTTATGATGCGTATGGCTTCGTTTCGCGAAAAGACGTCCTTAGAGCGGCAAATCCGGCTAAAGAGCCTTGAGCAGCGTTGCATGAACATCTTTGCCGGGATCGCGAGGGATGGAATGGCCCAGGGAGATCTTCCTCCTGAGTCTAACCCCGAATCCATCTGCTTCTCTCTCTGGTCTATCAGCTTTGGTGTCTACACATTGATGCGGACAGACATCCCCCTCGCAGAGCTGGGAATCGATGACCCCTATCAGGCGTTAAACCAGTCATGTCATACACTGCTTGACGGATATCATTGGACGCCTTTGTTATCGGAGTGGGACTATGAGAAGTCCCTGGAGCGAGTGAGAAAGGAGATATTCCCCGATGAATTTGCAAGACTTGAGTCTGAGTGAGCTTTTTTTTGGCGCGAATGTGACGAAGCGTCAAAAAGTTACGAAAGGTTTCACAGCCTTTGTGGTGCTAGGCGCAGTTTCCTTTGGAGTTATATATTTGGCGACACACAGAGAGTTGATCGTCAAGAAAGCGGTCGCCCAACAAACGACGGAACGTTTTCAAGCAGTGCAAACCATCGCGCTTGAAACCGCGACGGGCTATCAGGTGTCCCGTCACTACACCGGAGATGTCTCAGCCCGCCGCGTCACCGAGCTGAGCTTTGAGACACAAAGCAAGGCTTAGTGCTCCTCGGCTCAACAGGGTCCATCGGAGAGAGCAC
>JARGOJ010000104.1 GCA_029210225.1 Planctomycetota bacterium | reverse complement strand
TAGTGGAGTGAGCTTCGGCCAGCCCGAGCAGGGAAAATGGTGGCTTGGATCTGTTGTTCGGCCAAATATGGTAGGAGGGCATAAACCCGTAAGCGGGCGCTCGCGCCACGTTCATCGGTCTGGGTGAGGAAGCTCACGGAGATGGGGTTCAGGCTCATACGGGAAGTGTCCCGCGTTCTGAGAGGGGGGTCAATAGAGAGACTAGATCATGAGAGTCTGGCTCAGGAAGAAATATTCTATATTTTAGGTATATTTTAGGATAAGTTTATTTATATATAAGGTATATTGAAAGGAATGGATTCCTGAGGCGTTCTTAACCCTAGAAGTCCCTCCAATAAATCGCCTGAGTCAATGAATGAAGGGTTTATAGACAATGAGTAACCACGACAAAAACAACTGGACCATGGCCAAAGTCATGACTCGCTCTGCTTGGCTTCACGTCCAAGACGCCCTTGAAATCGGGAAGTTTCGTCTCTTTCTCGGCAACTACCAGCGAGGGAAAGGGGCGAAAGCCAAGGCGGCGGCTTATGTCGACGTTGATGCCCTCCGAGTTGTGTTTGGGGATATTGCACTCCGTGGCAGCATCCCGAAGAACCTCTATCCAAAACAGTCGGTCGAATTTTTCGGCGGCTCCGAGCGTGACGGGCGCCTGGAGGCACGCATCGTTAAAGTCTCGGAGCAGAGCGCTATGAAAAATCCCATCGTCATTGAGATTTCTCATGGCCCTGGAAAGCGGAATCGCACCGGGGGCATCCAACCTCTCGGCAAGTTGGAGACTGTCTCAGTGCTTCTCGATCGCTGGTCCGCACGGCGCCTCGCCGCGAAGGTCTTGGCAGAACTCGCGGCCTGGGAGAGCGCGACGGTTATGAGTCGTCGTCGCGGCAGCGCAGAGCGCGATCAGGGAAGCCCCGAGCGACCGGAAGAAGGTTTCCAACAAGGCTATAGCAACGATGTTCGCATCGACGACGAGCCAAGTGAAATGAGTCATTCAGAGTCCAGCTATGAGAGAGGAGATAGGGAAGAGAGGACGTCCAAGGGGACGAAGAACAATTCCCGGGACAATCGCGAGGCCAAAGAGCAAGATCGTCGAAGCTTCGACCGCGAGCTTCCTCGCGAAGACACTCGGGATGAGCCGGTTCGTGACAGTGGGCGTGACAAGAATCGCGAACGGCCGACCAACGGTCGCCGAGAACAATCCTCCGACCGCTACTCCCGCGAAAACGATCGTCCTATGCCATCCAAGTCAGCAGGCGGAAAAAAGTCGGAGCTTGTCGCTGACGAACGGCGAGATTCGAGAGACCGACGCGATTCCCGGGGCTCACGTTACGAAGCTGAAATGGACAATGACCGGCCCCGAGAGGACAATCATCAAGACCCTGCGGTCGATGACCGTGAAGCGAATCGTCGGGCTCGGCGCCGTAAGGTCCTTGATAAGGATGAAGATCGTAGCCGCAATCGAAGGCGCAGCTATCGCAACGAAGCCGAAGAAGATGTCCAATCAAAGTCGTTTCATAAGACTGCAAAGACACTGAAAGCCCTTCGCTCAAAGCGTTGATCGCCCAATAAATTGATTCACAAAGAAGAGGCTTCGCGGGCTGGTCATTCGATCGGTCCTCGAAGCGCTTTTTTTTCGACGGCATCTCATTCATCCCCCATTCTCAACAACGAGATTCAGGGATTGGAGAACTGAAAGATGCGGCTTTTAGATAGACCTGGAACGCAGAGGACGAGAGGTGCCGAGGGAAGTTTCAGCGGGGAATTGGCGAGCTCTTAGGGTTTTCTGGCAAACCATGGCGGATAGGAATTGGTAAGCTGCAAGCCGTAATATTGCCTTTCCTCCCTCGAAACAGCACGGTTAGCGAGCGATAACTCACTTTATGACCTTTGATGAGATCGTTGACGAACTGCGTGGAACCATGGATCCCGACGCAGTCCCATTCGCGGCAGAATCTTTCGTGTTACTCGCCGAAGACCGACGACAATATGTCATTGATCGACTCCGCCGACTTCTCCGTGAGCGACATCTTACTGTCCGTCGCGGGGCTGTCGTAGCTCTCGGAATGCTTAAAGATCAAGCCGCGGAACCTCTCTTGCTTCCTTTCTTGGATGCACGGAGCGCACTGCTGCGTCGCGATGCTATTGCGGCTCTTGCCCAGATTGACGGCCAGCAAAACTCCCTCGGGGCGATCGGTCGCCGTCTTGAAGATAAGAAAAAGATTGTCCGCATCGCCGCCGCGAAGGCCTTGTCAGCTTTTGGCGCACGGGAGAGCGTCGACCTCTTAGGACGCGGAATTCAGTGCGAGCGGGAACACAGCGTTCGAAAAGAATTTCTCCAAGCCCTCGCCGCAATTGGCCTCGATCAGGGGCACCCGAGCCGGGTAGTGGGACTCTTGCTCGGACACGCAGTCCTCGAGCAAGACCGCGATCTGCGCCGACGCTCTATTCTCCACGCCGACGCCATCGCCCGGGAGATGGACCGCAGCGCTTTGCTCAGCGCCCTAAAAAATGTCCCAGAAACGATCCGCCAAGATTTAGCCAGGCTTCTCGCTGAAGATATTCACTCATTGGGACTTCCATTAAAACTCGCGATTCGAGAATTGCGTGCGCAAACTCCCGAGCGCTCAGTTCTCTCGGCATACGGGACCGATTTGGTGGCTCGTGCCAAGACCAATCAGTTTCGCGGATGTTATGGCCGTGAAGTCTTAATGGATCGCATTATCGAGCGGCTGTCCCGGGATGGTCCTCGGTCGATTTTACTCCTGGGAAAATCGGGAGTTGGTAAAACGGCCCTTGTGCAAGAGCTCGCGCTTCGCTTGGCGAATGCACCTGTCATTGTCGACCCCGTGCTTATGGAGGTCACGACCGGCGATATACTGAGTGGTACGCGTTACCTCGGCGAATGGCAGACGCGTCTACGAGACTTCATGAAGCAACTCGAAGCTCCTCGCCCCGCCATCTGGTATCTACCAGATGTCAATCGTCTTCTTGATGCAGGAATGACTCACAAGTCCAATGAGAACTTTGCGTCCATGCTCTCGCCGTTCTTGGAGCGAGGAAGCATCACCATCATTGGTGAGAGCAATATTGAGCAATTTCGCAGGGGCATCGACCGCGAGCCGTCCTTTCGAAAGCACTTCCTTGTCATTCGCGTAGAAGAGGCATCGTTTCCAGAGACTTTAGAAATCATGAAGGCCCTGAGCGAACAGCGGGCGAAGGAGTTCGAGAAGCAGTTTGGCCGGCCTATTCACATTCCCTTAGAGGTGCTCGAACGCAGTTCAAATTTGGCCGAGAATTACTTCCCGAACCTTGCGCGACCAGGTTCGGGGCTATCTTTGTTAAGTGAAACCCTCGACGATATTCAGGAGCAACATCGAGCGCTTCGAGAAAACGCCGACTTGCTCCCTGGCCTCTTTGGCTTGGCCAGACGCACTCCCAATGAAAAGCACCGTCTGGATGCTCAAGATTCAGGGCCACTGACCCTGCGGGATTCTCATGTCATCGCGACCTTGTCGAAGTCGACCGGGGTTCCAGAGTTGATGCTCAACGACGATCTCAATCTGGATCTGTCGGAGGTGAGTCAATTCTTTTCAAGCAGGGTTCTTGGTCAGGATGCGGCGGTTGCGGTCATGACGGATTTGATCGCTCTGATCAAGTCGGATTTGACAGATCCCCAAAAACCCCTCGCCACCCTCTTCTTTGTTGGCCCCACAGGCGTCGGAAAGACGGAGATGGCGAAGGCGCTCGCAGTCTTTCTATTCGGCAGTGAGGACTCACTGGTCCGTTTGGACATGGCGGATTATCAGGACTACGACTCTTACCGACGGCTCACCGGTGATCCTCGACAATCATCGGGTCAATCGAGCCATGGTCACTTGACCGCGCCTGTTCGGGATCGTCCATTTTCAGTGATCTTGCTTGATGAGATTGAGAAGGCCCACCCCAATACTTTCGATCTCTTGCTTCCTGTCCTCGATGATGGGCGCCTGACAGACGATCGTGGTCGCGTGACAGACTTTCGTAAGACAATCATCATTATGACGTCGAATATCGCGAGCGATCTGACTCAGGGAGTGTCAGTGGGCTTCATGTCGGGAGATCATTCCGAGTCGATTGTCTTCGAGGAGAAGGTTCTGAAGGCGATGCGAGACTTCTTCCGCCCTGAGTTTTTGAGTCGAATTGATAGGAACGTGGTGTTCCGTCCGCTTTCACTTGAGATTATGCGGAGAATCGTTGGGCGAGAGGTCAAACGAGTGCTAGAGCGCCCGGGAGTGGCCCGACGAAACGTCATTATCGACCTTGATGACGCAGTCACTGGCTTGTTGATGCGCGAGGGATTTAGTCAATCTTTTGGGGCGCGTCCGTTGAAGCGTCGGGTTGAGAGCTTGATTCTAAAACCTCTGGCCCGTGCATTTCTCAGCTTAAAAGCACCCTTCGATAATCCGGTTGTGGCGAGGTTGACGACGAGCGGGAAGCGTGTGATGGCCGAGGTCACACGGTCGGCGGGCTTTGAAGATGACCTGACTCCGGCCCACAATGAAAAGAAATCGGAGCGACTCTCAGTGGTCGACCCGCTCTCCGATGGGCGGCGAGTCAGCCTCGAAGATCTGGACGAGCGAATTGGAGAGTACCGAGAACGAATTGACGACCTTATCGAATTCAATGAAGAAAACGGATTCACGGAGCGCAAGGCCGCGTTGCTGAAGGAATCTGTGCAAGAAAAGTTTTGGTCTGAGAATGAGCGAGCCCGCTTGGTCATGGGCGAAATCAACATGTTGGAGAAGCTGACGTCGGCGCCGAAAACTCTTTTTAAACGTCTCGATTCTTTAGACGACCTCCTCGACCGCGCCAGCCGCGGCGGTGACAGGCGTCGTTTATTGAAGACAGCGGTTCAAAGATCCGTCGAGATTCTCCAAGCCATTGAATTTGCTGAATTCGCCGCTCGTTGTCCGCATCGTAAAGATCGCCAGGATGCCTATGTGACGGTGAGGCGCCTTGGAGAGGATGGCCATAAGATCGACTTCGCTCAGAAGCTCGTTCATATGTACATGGCGTGGGCCAAGAGAAAAGGGCTCCACGCTCGCACCTTGTTGGAGACCGTCGAACTAAAACGGGGTTTGGTCGAGGCGACTTTGATCGTGGAAGGCCATTGCGCTTTTGGTCTTTTGAAAGGGGAGTCCGGCCTTCATCAATTTACGAGTCGCTATGAGGGCTTGAAGCGGGATATCGATTTTGTTCGTGTCGATGTTATTCCCGAGCCAATGACCGTTGTCAAAATCAAGCCAGACGAGCTCTGGCGTGAAGCGCGGAATTTCAAGAAGGGGGTGAGCGTCCTCTATAAGAAGCCCAAGACGCACGTGCTGTTAACTCATAAGCCCGATCGGATCACTGTTGCTGGAGTCTCTGCCCGAAAGGGCGAAGAGGCATACAAAGATGCCAAAATGTTACTCGTAGCTCGGCTTGCTCAAGCCAGAGAAGACGGTTTGTTGCTTCAAGTGATGGATTCTGTGGACGAAGCTCGCGAGAAGATGAGCTTGGTAAGGAAGTATCAATTGAGTCCTCAGAAGTTCGTTAAAGATGTCGAGTCCGGCTTGAAGAGCTTCGACCTCGAATCCATTCTCGGAGGCAAAATTGACGAGTTTATTGCGTCTCGTTTGAACCTTGGGGGCAGCACAAAATAGCGTGCTGAGTTCGATAGACCCTCGTTCCTGAACGCAAAAAAGCCCGGTCAAAAGACCTGGGCTTTCTTTGTTTACCGTAGGAGCGCGTCGACCTAGAGAAGACCTTTGACAATCTTTGCGTCTTGGTTCACAAGCCGGAATGGGCGACCGATGTCAGAGTGGTAGACGTAGTCTCGGTTGAGTCCAAAGCGAGTGGCGACGGTTGCGATCAGGTCTGGTGGCTTGACAGGGTTTGAGGCGACGAGGGCGCCCTTCTTATCCGTCTTACCAATCAATTGTCCGTCGGCGAGTCCACCGCCTCCGACGAGCGCAGAGAAGGACTTTGGCCAGTGGTCGCGTCCTTGGTTTGGATTGATTCGGGGAGTGCGGCCGAATTCACCACAGCAAACGATGATGGTTGATTTGAGTAGATCGCGATCGACGAGTTCTTGAATGAGGGTGCCGAGACCATCGTCGAGTTGCTTCGAGAGCGCTTGAACCTTCGGGAAGTTCTCGCGGTGAGTGTCCCAGCCACCGAGGCTGACGTTGATGTATGGGACTCCAACTTGAACGAGGCGACGGGCTAGGAGGCAGCTTTGCCCGAAGCGTCCCATTCCATAGGCATTGCGAACAGCTTGCTTCTCTTGGTTGAGATCAAAGGCTTTGCGTGTTTCAGCGGTCATGAAGGAGTAAGCGCGATCGTAGGTTTCTTTGTGACCTTTGACCAACTTGTTGTTTCGACCGCGGCCAAAGTCTTTTTCTTGCTCTTCGAGGAGAGCGCGTCGGCGATCGAAGCGTTTCTTGTCGACTCCCGTGACTTTCTTGAGGTTGGCGATTGGCTGGTCTGGGCGACCGACAATAAAGGGTGAGTAGCGAGCGCCGAGGTATCCGCCACCAAGGGTGTTGCCGCCGACGGCCACGTAGGGAGGCAGGGAGAGCGCGCTAGGGCTACACTCACGAGCAATGACGGCGCCGAAACCGGGGAAGCGCACGGGGCCGGCGGGAGCGTAACCAGAGTGTAGGAGGTGACGAGCCCGAGCGTGGCTGCCTTCGGGGGATGTCATTGAATTGATAAGGTTCATGTGTTTCATGACCTTAGCGAGGTTCGGTAGGTGCTCTGAGATGCGGATGCCAGAGGCGGAGGTTTCGAGAGCTTTGAACGGACCACCTGTGGGTTGTCCGGGCTTTGGATCGAAAGTGTCGATATGGCTAGGTCCACCAGAAAGGTATACGAAGATCATTGATTTCGCCGTGGCCTTGGCGTTGACCGGCTTCTTCTTTTTGCCTTCCCACTTCTTTTCATCGTCGGCGCTCAGAATAGTTGAGTGACCAAGAAGGGAACCGGCGGCCATCATTCCGAAGGCTCCGCGAATCCCAGTTGAGAGTAGTTCTCGTCGGTTAAAGAAATCGCTCATTGAATCCTGCCTCTTATCCATTTCGTTTGCTCCTCGCGTCAGTGCAACAAGTCATGTTTCAGAGTCTATCTGAGGATCATGGGTTTGCTGTGAGTGGTTTGTAAGAATGAAGCGAGAAAGCAAGAATCGCGATAAATCGTTTTGAATAATGACGATGGCCCTCCGATCCGGTATTATGGCGCGCCTTGGTAGCAAAACCCGGAGTGTTCACCTATGAAAGTCGTTGCTGAATGTGACTGTGGGAAACTCTATCGCCTTCCGGAAAAATATAGTGGCAAGCTAATTCGTTGCAAGGCGTGCGGAGACGCATTTGAAGTCCCAGAGTTAGAAGACAGTCTTGAAGAAAGTGGTATGGAGGAAGACTTCCCTGACCCAGAGTCGGAAGTGATTCATGCCCCAAAAAAGAAGTCAAAGAAGAAGAGTCGGGAGTCGACACGGGGAGAATCCTCGTCGACTCGTCCCAAAAAAGATGACTCGAAATCAAAAAAGGCGAGCACTCGCGCTTCCGGCGTCAGGAAAGGACGACGTGGAGATGAGAGTGGCGATGATAAGAAACGAACTCGGGAATCCTCGACGAAGAAACGGGGTCCTCGCGATTCGGGATCCCGTCGAGGCGCCACAGACGAGAAAAAGTCAAAAGGACTTAAGAGGGACTCCAAAGCTATGAAATCAAGTCGAGGACGAAGCGGCGAAAGAGAAGGCAAAGGCCGGGGCCGCAAAGGCTCTGGCAAGTCGAGTCGCGGTGATCGTGGTGATCGCGAAGAGCGCGGTGGACGCCGCGGCGGACGTCGCGGACGGGACGAGCCAAAGAACAACAACATGATGTATGCCGGTATCGGTGGCGGCGTCTTAGTTGTTGCCCTATTGCTCTTTGTGACTCTTGGAAAGACGCCTCCCCCAGATCCAGCCGTCGCAGCCGATTACAAAGCTGTTGAGAAGCTCCTCGATAAGGGCTTGAAGGCTTACAAAAAAGCCAACATGACTCAGTCCCTTGAGTTTATCGACACTGTTAAGAAGGAATGGGATAAGAAGGACGCGACCAAGTATCCTGTCGATAATGAGGCCTTCGAGAACTTCGGACCCAAATACAAAGAAGCCATGGCGCTCCTACCGAAGCTGCTGAAATACGATTCCTTGCTCGTTCAATTGAAAGAAGGCAAAGGGATCGCTGATACAGTGAAGTTCACCAAAGAGAGCGACCCCTTGCTTCGCCTCGCTTCAGTGACTTTGATTGAGCAAAAGCTCAAAGACAACAAAGACCTGCAAGGCGCTCTGGCGAAGCTCGCCGGTGATAGCGATGCGAAGGTGAAGGAGAAGGCCCTCGACCTCATCTGTAAGTTGAAGGAACCAGTCGCCTTGCCTTTCTTGATTGATCGAATTAAGTCGAACCATAAAGAGAGCAAAACCTACATTCTGCTTATCTCGAAGATGGTCGATAAGGCTGCGCTGAAAGCTTACTATGTCTGCCTGACTAAGTTGGATCCAAGCAAGGACAAAGACCAGCTATCGGACGTGTCGAACATCATCAAAAACATTAATAAAGTTGGCGATGAAGATTCTTACAAGGTCCTCCTGGACTACCGCGATAAGTGGCCCAAAGACCTTCAGACAATGATCGATAAGATCGGCACCAAGTATAAAAAGAAAGAGGAGTAGTCACTCTTCAAAAAGAGTGACTACGTATCTTTTAAAAAGCGACTTCGGTCGCTTTTTTTCGTTTTTCGCAATGTGGCGTTTGTTTGCTAAGACCTGAGAATTGGCAAAAGGGGGGGCATCACGATAGAATGCTAAGTGCCAGTCTAAAGAACTCCGCATCTCTCAATGATCGAAGGACTTATGTCACAACAGACACCCCCTTCAAAACCGACTCGCCCTCTTATAATCCCCCAGGGGCACGTCTTTCGAGTGAAGACACGTCATGATGGAGTACGAGATTATCGCGTCGAAAAGAAGTTGGGTGAAGGCGGGGCTGGCATCGTCTATCGGGGTCTCGACGTCAAAACTGGTCGTGCGGTCGTCATTAAAGCACCCAAGGTTTATGGCGGGAACGGCTACTCTAGCAAGATTGAAGAACAAGTCCTCTCCTCTCTCGATCACGTCAACATCATGTCTTTCCTGGGCTCGATCACCGACCGGTATGGGCATTTAATCTGCTTCTATGAACAGCTGTTTTCCAACCCACTGCTATTCCTGAATATGGGGGATACTCGACGTCGTGTTCGCTTTCGGCAGGATCCTAACGCACGATACCTTCCCCTTCCTCCATCCCATGCCATCAACTTCGGCTTTGAGCTGCTCCGCTCTGTGGAACACCTCCACGACCGAGGATTGATCCATCACGACATTAAGCTCGGAAACTTCCTTGTTCGCCTCGACTACACCGACGCTCGCATTTCTCCCCAAGACTACTTCAAGTGCATCCTCGATAATCGCTTCAGAGGAGTCTTGATCGACGCTGGCGGCGTGCGAAATCTGGATTATCTGGAGATGTTGAACAAGGGTGAAGACACCATCGTTCCCCCAGAATTAACCCCCGTGCTCGCTCCTCCCGAAGTCCTCATTGAGATTCGTCTCGCCGATGGTCGGCTGACTCGTCTTTGGACTCCAACCGTCGACCTCTATCAATGCGCATTAGTCATTTACAGCATGTTTACTGGGCACACACCCTATTCCCATCTCGATTCGGACACCAATTTCAGCGACTACGAGGACGTTTGCAACATTAAGCGGGCTGAACACAGGGGGCAGATCAGCCCCGTCAACCTCGACATCATTAAGGGGGTCCGCTTTCGAGAAGATTGCCCGTTAAAAGACGTCGGCGACCATGTTCGTGCCAGATTTGACCGAGCTTTTTACACATTGCTCAAGAAACGAGTTCACCCCGATCCCGCCCAAAGAGGGACCATCATTGAGTTCCGTCACGACTTTGAAAAGCTCTTTCAATTCCGTAAGACCAGAAGAGATGCCTCATTCTTCTCCCTAAAAGAACGGCAGGAATACAATCGGCGACATTTGGCCATGAGCCAGACTCTCTTTCGCCTGGTCCCAGATCGAAATCGTCTCTGGCAAGCGGGGTACGAAGAGACAGGAGTGTTAAAGCGTGGCTTCAATCGCGAATCATTCCGTCAAAGCCAGCTGACACCGGCGCCCACGAGGGATCATCGCCAGACTCCGAGTAAATCCGTTAAGCGAACGCATATCATTCGAGGGTTCTGGGACAACAAACGGGGCGGTTTCTAAGCAATCCCATCCTCGCGATTCAAGGCGAAGCGAACAAATATTATACTTCTCCCGTCACTTCTATCTTAGCCCAGGATTCTTCACGTGCGGCCTCGTTGTCTCATAGTTGGCGCTGGCCTCTTCGGCCTCACCGCAGCTCTCGAATTGCAATCGAGAGGTTACTCCGTCACGGTCTTTGAGAGCGATGTCATCCCCGCCGAGGACGCCGCAAGCAATGACATCAGCAAAGTCTGTCGCCTAGAATACGGCACCGACGATGCCCTGATTGAGCTTATGGATTCAAGCTTCACTGCTTGGGAGAACTGGAACAGAGCCTCCATAGACCGAGGCAAAGCTCCGCTCTTTCATCAGACTGGGCTGCTCAGTCTTTGCCGAGAGGAGATGGCCCCAAAGAGCTTTGAGTATGAGAGTTTCCAAAGGTTACATAGCAAGGGCTACCCACTCCAACGCCTTGGGCTAGACATATCTCTCGATCGCTTTCCCGCGTGGGCCAGTGTTTACAAAGACGGATTCTTCAATCCAAAGGCCGGATACGCGGAGAGCGGGCGGGTTATCGATCACCTCGCTGCTTTGGCTCAGGAAAGCGGCGTAGAATTGCGGCCAAACACTGCGGTCGAGTCCCTTTGGATTGACTCAAGTAAGCTTCGTGGAATCGTCATTAAAGGCGGAGAAAAGACCCCTGGTGACTTTGTCGTTGTCGCGGCCGGAACTTGGACTCAAACTCTTGTTCCTGGCTTAGAATTAGACCTTTGCTCCACAGGACATCCGGTCTTTCACCTAAAGCCCGATGATCCTGCTTTGTTTCACCCAGAGCGATTCCCAGTGTTCTTCGCCGATATTCCCAGGACAGGTTTTTATGGCTTTCCCCTGCATTCAACTGGTGTTGTGAAGGTGTCTCGCCATGCCATCGGTCGCAAGCAAGATCCCAATCATCCGCGAGAAGTGCACGAGGACGACGAAAAACGACTACGCCAATTTCTCGCAGAGAGCTTGCCAAGCTTGGCTTCCGCGCCCATCGTTGGTCGCCGTCTATGCTTTTACAGCGATAGCATCGATCAGGACTTTTGGATCACTCGGCATCCTGAGTGGGGGAACCTAACTGTCGCTGCTGGGGGCAGCGGACACTTCAAGTTTGCGCCGGTTCTGGGAGGCCTCGTGGCGAATGCTTTAGAGGGTGAGTCTTCACCTATCCTCGATCGCTTTGCTTGGCGCGTTGGGCAGGCCAGAAATTGGCAGGAGGCGGCGCGGTGCAACCAGGGTTAACCCAAGGTGAATCCGGGATGAACATCGTCGAAGTCGCCGTCCCGCTTTTGCTGAGCGGCGGCCATCGCTTCCATCAGGTCGTTTGAGAGGAGCATTCCTGCATTCCAGGTTGCCACGTAATTCAAGCTATCCTCGACGGAATGATCGCGGCTGTAATTGAGCATCTCTTTGCAGCCTTGAATGGACAGCGGCGATTTTGAGGCAATAGTCTTGGCGATCTCCATCACTCCGGCCAACATCTCTTCTTGGTTCTGATAGACCTTATTCACGAGACCTGATTGGAGCGCTTCGTCCGCGGTCAATTTACGTCCCGTGTAGGCTAACTCCCGAACGAGACCCTGGGGGATAAGATGGGGAAGCCTTTGAAGGGTGCCCACGTCGGCTGTCATGCCAATGTCTATCTCTTTAATGACGAAGTAGCTATCAGCACAGCAATAGCGCATATCCGCAGCGCTGACCATATCTACGCCACCGCCAATACATCCTCCTTGAATCGCTGTCAGGACCGGCACGGGGCAACGTTCGAGGACAGAGAAGCTCTCTTGCATCTCAAGTATCAATCGTCTTAGCGCTTCTCGCTTCCGTCCTTCACATCCCGAGCTTGCCTGGGCCATGATTCCAGCAAAGGACTTCAAGTCGAGGCCTGCAGTGAAGTGCGGACCCGTCGACGAGACGACGACGACCCGGACGGCGGGATCCTTGGAGATGAGTTGGAACAGTTGACGCATCTCCGTCCAGAAGGCCGCGTTCATTGCGTTTCGCTTTTCAGGACGGTTGAGAACCACCTGGGCGATCGAATCGGAGAGGTCGAGGGTGAGCGTTTCGAAACTCATCATGTTCTTTTCCTTGGCCAATAACTGGCTTGCTTAGTCGTCGATCGGTTCATTCATCTTCGCTCGGTCAACAGCGCTTTGAATCTCTCTGACGGTGAGGGGGCAGCTGATCGACGCATGGACCTCGCCGTCGACAAAGAGGATCATTTGCGGGACGTGAAAAATCTCGAACTCCTGAATGAGCCCGGGGTTGTCGCCGGCATCGAGGTAATAGACGGGGAAGCCCCACTCTTGCTGATCGAAGAGGCGATGAAGCCGTTGGCAGGCTCCGCAAAATGGAGTCCCGAAGCCAATCAGGCAGGGCCCAGCAATCTGTGCTAGCTCCTGAAAGAAATTGGCTTCGTGGAGAGTCTCAGGCTTAGGCATCCACAGGGAACCAACCAAGAGGTTGGACTTGAGGAGGAAGGCTTTGTCGAGCGGCGTCGACGATCTTGCGCCATTCGGCAGCAGAATCAGCTGTCTTCCCATCAAAAATGACTGGAAGCGCTTCTCTGGCCTTCTTTGCGTGGCGTTTGTAGACCTTGCGGACCTTCTCTAGAAACTCCGCGCACTTGCTTTCTTCAGTGAAGAGCTTCGCGGCTTCAGGCTCCATCCATGCGCTTTCCTCTTCCACTTCTAAGAAGCGAACGAGAGCATGGGCGGTGCTTGGATGTTTCAAGTCGGACAGGCAAAAGTAAAGTCGTGGCAATAACGAAACAACACCATCGGATTCTGCTCCAGCAAGAGCGATAGCGCGTTTCTCTTCAAAGAGGACTCGAGCCTTTCCGAGGACAATCTGGTCGCCGTTCTTAAGGAAAGAGACGCGGATGGAATTGCCGTTGAGCAAGGTTCCAAATCGGCTTCCTTCGTCGCGAAGTCCGAGGCGGTTGTGGAAGCGCAGCAAGGTGGCGTGAAGTCTTGAAACGGAGCGGTTCTTAATGGGGATATCAGCTTTCGGATCCCGTCCAATGGCCATCTCAGCTTTGTCTTCAACCATGATCCGGCGGGGCTTCTCTTCACCACGAACGATGGTGAGGCGAGCCTTAGGGGCTTTTGAATTGAAGACGGTGATTTGCTGGGGATACTTATCTCTCGCGTTGTCCCACCACCCTAGCCAAGCTTCAACATCTCCTCCGAGGTTCTCCCGGGTGATTGAAAACAGCTGTGAGGGGAGCATGACTCCACGGCGCTTCAAGCGCGCTTCTAGACGGCTGACAACTTTTCCGGCGATCTCACCGCCGAGTAGGTCGCGAACAACTTGCCAGGCAGCCTCGGTTTCTTTCTCATGATCAGTGGTCGGGAGTTGTTCGAGGAGATGAAGGACAATGCGACGGTCGCGAACTTCTACGAGGCCATTCATAAACGAATGCATCGTGTTTTCTACGGCCTCGGTTTGAGCGATTTTACGGGTCATACGCGCTCGAGTGCGCGCTTTCTCAAGTCCACCGTCTGAGAATTGAAAGACCGTTTTCCCGAACTTGACGACGTCTCCGTCTTTGAGAATCACTTCGCGGATCCGCATGTTCCCAACGAAGCTGCCATAGCTGCTCCCAAGGTCACGGAGTGTGTAGCCGAGCTTGCCACGGGTGATTTGAGCGTGATTCTTAGACACTGAAGAGTCGGGAATTGGGACGGTGTGACCCGGGTCGCGGCCCACTTTGAAGAGGTGGCCGCGAATGAGTGGACACTTTCGACCTCGGCGCTTCCCTGTTTTTTCGATCAACTGGGGCACTTCAACGGGCTTGCCTTCAAGAACGGCGTTGAGGTCGCGAACAACTTCAGCCATGTGGGCGTAGCGAAAGCGACGTTGGGGTTCCATCATCCGGTGGATAACATTAATGAGGTCTTCGGGGCAATCAGGGACTAG
>JARGOJ010001207.1 GCA_029210225.1 Planctomycetota bacterium | reverse complement strand
CATTCCACATGCTTTGATAAGCAGAGTCAACTCTTCTCGCCGCAAGTCAGAAGGAGCTATTGTCTTTTGAAGGGAGCGTATATGTTGGTCGTGATGCCGTTGAATAACGGAGCGATAAAAGTCGGAAAAGCCAGGAAGAGTCTTCCAGATTTGCGATTTTGTGAAGTCTGTAGGACGACGAAGAACCTCATCGTCAGGCCAAGCCAGGACACCAATCGAATAAAGTCGAGCGGCGGAATCTCGGAGATAAGAGACCTCCATCGGTATGATCCAGTTGCCAACGTCGATGAACTGAAGTTGACCGTCCTCTAAACGACGAAAATTCGCGCGTTTGATATTGGCGCAAACCAATCTATGACGGAGAGAAAAGTCGAGAAATTGCTGAACAGCTTCGGGACCAATGAAATCAGGCTCTACTGAGGGAGTCCAGGGATAAGTGACCTCCCATCGATTTCCCGGAATTTCAACAAAATTGGCTGCAGGGATGAAGGGCTCTGTGTCACTTAGTTTTTCTTGTAACCAGTGGGCTTTCTCTTTCTTGAGAATGTGAGGATAGAAGTGTTTTATGACCCGATCCTTCGACCTTCTGACAATACCTTCTCGACCCCAACCCAAGATTTCACCTGGAAGCCGTTGAGCTTCCAACCAAACGGTCGCGGCTTCAAACAGAGCTTGGCGGGCTCCCAGGTAAATCCCAGTCTCCCTGGCGCTCTGAGTTGTGGACCCATTCACTGTGTAGTCCGCGTAGAGCGGTTCTGTGAGAATGCTCCCGACTTCAGAATGATGAATGAGGAGTTCTGCGACCAACCAATGATCTTCTGCGCTTTTCATATCTTGATAGCGCCAACCCGTTTTCGTTCGGAGAAGAAGATTGCATGATGGCAGTTCATTCAATACGGTTCCCGCCGCAGTTTCTTCAAGAATCTTAAGCACTTCGTGAGGCTTCTTGAGAGCTTGGGAGGCATGATTGAGTCTTAACAACACTTCAGAGCTGTTCAATACTCGGTTCCCGCCAAGAACGAACTTTGCTCCGCTTTGGTCTCCCAGAGTTACGGCAGAAGCCAAGGACGTTTCACAAGCGAAACGGTCATCTCCGTCCATACGTGCAACCCAACGGGCATTAGGGAATTCGTCGTCAACATAGGACAAAATGGTGTTTCTCGAACGAGCAGCACTTCCACAATTGGCGTGTAGTAGCCAAATCGGATGTTTCAAAGACAGTGATAGCAGATCGTTGTATGACCGGGAATGAATTCCGTCAATGAGCAGAACCACTCCAAGTCGAACATGGAGGTCTCGCTGAGCGTTGAGACTCTTAAAACAACGGGAGAGGGTTGAGAGATCTTGGTGAACTGTAATCCCAACAACAACTTCAATCGATGCCCGGAGTTCTTGTCCAGGATCATGGAGGACCTTCAAATGGCGCTGAGCCAGTTCGATAGGCTCGCGAGGGCGTGGAGGAATCATGATTCTTGCTCAAAAGCGACATTGCTAGACGATGGATGTCCATCGGGGAGGGAGCTTTGCTGATTCCTCCATTCTTCATAGAGTATTTCCCAGGACGGAGATATCTTTTCCTCCGTCAGCTCTGGGCGTAGTAAGCGAGGAATAAAGTGTCCATCTCGAAATCGTCCACACAGGCTACAAAGCCGTTCGGCAGCCTCCAGCATATCGTCCGAATCGTTTGGGAGAGTCGGTGAGCCAAGGTTTTCTCCAAGAATCCTATCGATTCCCCCAGCGACGGCACAAGGATAATAACCGCGGGGAGTGAGACCCACACCGCAATCCCTCAAAATAGCGCAGCCGTTCGAGAAATCCGCGTTTGAAAACTCAGGGTCGTCTTTTGGAGCCATGTTGAACGGTCCAAAAGACGGTTGGATGGTGGAGGTTTTTTGCGAATTTTCAATCATAATTCTATTGGGGAGATTGTCGAGTTCTTCCTGTACCTTAGGCCCGTACCCATTGGAAACAACCTCAACCATACAATTGGGGTGCCAATCGAGATATCTGCATAATTCGTCAATTATCTCTTTGAACGCTGGATGAAGTGTTGGCTCCCCCCCAAGAATTCGGATCCGAAGCCAACGAATGTTTTTATTAATGGACTCGTTCACGAACTGAGTAATGCGCGAGAGCGCCATGTGTTCATCCGATGGCGCTTGGGTTACTGAGCGATTGCAGTTGAGGCAATGGAGGTTACAGAGATAGGTGATGTCTATCTCAATAAGGTCCCGACTGCGCCGATACTGGGGGCCGAGTAAACGAGTCATCAATTTCGAGACTCGAATTCGCCGCCAAATGGCTCGAAAACGATACCAAAGCCCCCAGAGAACAAGCCAACGCTTGGAAACTCGAGGCATTTTCCAACGGATGCCAGGAAGACGGTCAAAACTCGTTTTTTGCTGTTTGGTCACCACTATTTTCCTAGGCTGGAATTGGCTGTCGACTTTATCGAAGATTGACTGAATTGAAACAACTTG
>JARGOJ010001206.1 GCA_029210225.1 Planctomycetota bacterium | reverse complement strand
GCCCTCAGCGCCGCGGAGCTTAAAGAAAACAATGACGCTGTTTGGTGGTGCAATCCTTCGTTAGCTTGTTGCCGAGGGTCTCCAAGATTGTTGAACTCTTGGCTCCTTCGTCGACTTGCGCCAATCCGAAGTCAATGATTATCGGGGTTTCAGAGTTCTCTTCAATCATTATATTTTCAGGCTTTAGGTCTCGGTGAACAATTCCTTTCTGGTGGCAGGCGGCCAAGCCTTCAGCGACTTCAGTCATGATCGCTATGACCCAGTCCAGCGCGGGGAGAATTTTGTCCCTTTGTATTTTGTCGGTGACGCAGTGTTTTAAGTCGTGTCCAGGGACTCGGTTCATCACCATGTAGGGTTGACCATCTTGGGTGCCGAAGTCCTTGATTGTGACAATGTTCTTGTGGGAAAACTGGGCGAGCACTCTGGCTTCTCGGTGAAAGCGAGTCATCAAATCGAGGCTAGGCTCTCCTTTGAGAAGGCACTTAATGACGACTTCGGCGCTGGTTCCCGCTTGCTCCCCTAGATAGACCACGCCCATGCCTCCACGCCCTAATTCTCCAGAGACGTTATAGCCGGGAATTTGGAGGGATTGAGATGATGAACCTGGTTTCTGGAGAGGATTGAAAGGAGCGATGGATTCTGAAGCGCTGGGAGTACGCCCTTGTCTGACTTGTTGACGAATGTGATCGGCTTGCTCGGGGGTGAGGCGTCCATGACGGGCCAGCGCTTCGCAGAGGTCGACGTCGGGGTTGAGATGGATTTGGCCGGTTAGTATTTGGAGGAATTCATGATCGAAGAAGTCGTGATCAATGAGCCATTGTTTTTGAGCGTCATTGGAGTTCATGAACGAATCTTCTGAACGATTGGGTCGATCGCCCGACATTCTAACTCATGACCTTCTCTAAGCCATTGACTTTGAATATTCTCGCCGCTTGACCTCTTGAGCTTGAGGCGTGGCGGTGCTTCCTGAACTCACCTCGATGGACGGGCGGGACAACTCTCGCAAGACACGCAACGCGATCAAAATGAACAGCGAGGCTAGGGCGATTTCGAGGAAATACGTCGCGAAACTTTGAGATTCGACATTCATTACCAAGCTCCTTTCTCAGTCACTTTGGGGTCAGTTTCGTCTGGCGGCCTCCTAAGCAAAGCTTGAGCCATTTACATAAGCCCTTTGCTTTTCATGGCTTCTCAAACAAGGTGGTGAAGAGCCGACGAGAAAGTGGTGAAAGCTTGTCACTTTCGTGATCCCTGTTGGTCATCTTCAACAGGCTGGAATTTCTGCTGGGAAATTATGTCGCTCGACTCCAACACTCTCTCCTTTTGTGATTATTAAGTTCTTTGTTTTCAGTGGTTTAGTGTTTTGGCATGGCTCGTGCTTAACGGCAGGGCGTCGAAAACATTCCTATCACCTCGGAGAAGTCATGAACATCCTCACTCGCGCTCAAAAAAGTCTCTGTATCCTTCTTATCTTGTCGATGTTCTTTATGGGTTGCAGCTCAGTGAATCAAAAGAGCGGGAGCTTTTCCGATTCCATGCAAACGAGCTCTCTGTCCTACTCCCATGACCAATTCTCCGATAACTTCGTCGCGGTTCTCTTAATCATATCCATCGTTGGTCTCCTCGTTCTCCTCGCCGACACGGATCGCAAAGAAGAACGTCGGCATCGCCGAGGATCGCGCCGCGGTCACCGTCATCATTCCCACCATTATCATGGACACTACGATTGCAGCTGTTATTAGGCTGCAAAGCGAACGATCTCGCTGCTTTTTGAAGGAAACGCCCACGCCAACTGGAAAGTTGGCGGGGCTTTTGCTCTTATCGGGGCTTCTTGCAAACCGACCTAACCTGGCAAGGACCCCAACGCTCATGGACCAAATCTTTAAAGACGTGGCGCGAACCGCCATCGCGGCCGCGAAAAAAGCCGGAGCCAGCTACGCCGATTGTCGCGCCGTTCAAACGGAGCGCGAATCCATCAGCACTCGAAACGGCTCCGCAGCCTCTCGTCTCGGTGATACTCAGGGCTTTGGTGTCCGTGTGATCGCCGACGGCGCTTGGGGTTTCTCGTCGTCATCCATCTTAACTTTAGCGGAAGCGGAAGCCGTCGCCCGTGAAGCGGTCGCCATCGCTCAGGCCAGCTCTTTAACGACCGCGAAGCCCGTCGAATTGGCTCCGGTTCAAGCATACAAGGCTCGCTGGATTACGCCCTATCTCTTCGACCCCTTCGAAATTCCACTCTCTGATAAGGTTGAGTTATTGATCAAAATTGACGAGACCCTGCGTCGGGAAAAGAAGGTCCGCGTTGCCACGGGGAGCTTCTCCTGCCAATGGGAACGACAGATATTCGCGAGCACTGAAGGCAGTTTTATCGAGCAGCATCTCCTAACTACCGGAGTCGGCTACGCGGCCACGGCGGTTGATGAGAATGGCATTCAAAAGCGGTCCTATCCGAATTCTTTTCGCGGCCAACATCAAAACATGGGT
>JARGOJ010001205.1:1302-2485 GCA_029210225.1 Planctomycetota bacterium | reverse complement strand
TCGCCGACTTTTGATACTGACCGCGACGCTCATAGAGCTTGCCTCTCTCAAACCAACGGGCAAAGGAGCCTGGTCGGTCATACTCTCGAAGAGTTCGGCGAACGCTTCCGTATACATTGAAGCGCCGTGGCGAAATGCTCAGGAATCGTTGCTCGTTAAGTTGAACAAGCGCCCCCACTTCATTCTTATTCCAAACCTCAAACACCGACTCTTGCTTTAGGGTGTCATTCGATAGCCGAACAAAGCCCTTCGCCGTCGGGACTATCATGGTCTTCTGGCCCCAGAGCGGCGAGTAGGCAGCTGGTGCGGGGAGCTTCTGACTGCTTGCGCGAATCAACCCAGTGGCGCCATTTATTAGCTCGACTCGATCTCCAGAGAGCAACAAGTCATCGCCCTGGACATCGACAAAACGCGCTTTCCCTCGCGGGTGCTTCCAACAAAGCTCACCGGTGCGACGGTTAAGCGCGAAGATATAGGGCCCATCAACCGGAGCGAGAACAACAAGGTCTTGAGATTTGAGGATTCTTGGCGGACAAACATCAAAGCGCCGCTCAGTATCAATGATCGTGGATTGAGATCGATCTGGGAAAACTGGGTAGTGATAAGCCCAGCGAATATGACCTTCGTGACTATCAACAGCCGCGAGCAAACCTAAACCCGTCGCGACGTAGACGACTCCTTCTCGGATAGTTGGAGCGAAGAGTGGACCACCAAGGCCTCTGTGGTTCGCCGGTGTGCGAGACGCCAGTTCAGCAATCCAGACCAGCTCGCCGCTTTCGGCTTTCACCTTAACAAGGAAGCTTTGAAGCTCGTTGTCGAAGATGGTCGCAGTGAGAAACAAGAAGCCATCGGAGTATGTCGGAGAACTGACCCACTCAGAGTTTCGGCTGAAGCGGTCGAATTCATCGTTGTCGGCGAGGTCCCAGCGAACCTTGCCAGTCTTGCGGTCGAGGGCGACGATGCGCCAGTTCTTCTCTTGTTGAATCTCAAACTCATCGTCGGGATCCTTGGCGTCATCCCCCTTGCTGCTCTTCTTATTCTTATCCTCAGGTTCGTCCTCAGGGTTCTCTGGGTCGCCTTTGGGCTTTGCCTTCTCAAGACGCTGAGCAGGACGATTGCGGTTGAGAGTAACGAAGACGCTTTCTCCGACCACCTCAGGTTTCATACGCATGACTTCAAGGCG
>JARGOJ010001205.1:0-1292 GCA_029210225.1 Planctomycetota bacterium | reverse complement strand
TGGGCATCCGGGCCTCCCACTGTGAAGTCCCAGAGCTTCCGCAGGCTCTCACTCAGGCGATAGGCGCGAATAGTCTTGGCATCAGAGACATAAACAAAGACTTCGTCCTTGGTCCGGCGTACGACGGGGATTTGATAGGGAGGCAGGGTTTTAAAGACGGCTTCGATGGAGGCGGACATTTCCGGACGGGTGAGATCTCCCGAAGATTCAAGGCGGCCGAGCTTCGCGAGCACGGGTCGAGTCTCAATTTTTTTCACGGCGTCAAGCTTCAACAAGCGCGACAATTGTGGGTCGTTCTGAAGCTTCCAACGGCTCGCCTCCTGACTCACATAGCGTAGACCTGCGCTATCTTTAATGAGTGAATAAGTCAGCGCCGCACGGCTTAGGAAGACTTTGCGTTCTTTGGGAATCACTTGGCTGAGGCGAATATAGGTCGACGCCGCGAGATCGACGCTTCCCTCTTCGAGGGCGAGGTCGGCGAGGAGTCGCATGGCTTTGAGGGTGGAGGGTGCGAGGGGATAGCGATCGATGAGCGACTTCAGATCCTCAAGCTTGCGAGACTTAAGGGCGCTGGAAAGTGAGGCTTGAGCTCGTGGCTCGACAACGAGCAAATAAGCTTTTTTGCCGGCTTCTGGGAGTTGTTGAATGCGGTCTGAGATAGCTCGTTCCAGGCCCCAGTCCAGGTTCTCATTGACCTTGGTGACGAAGCGTCGTTGAGTATTTTTGCGCCGTCGTTCAACGAGCGCATCTTGGGCTCGGAGATAGGTCTTCGCCGCTTGATCGAATTTGCCCTGGCGTTCAAAACGCGCCGCCTGACTGAACAAATCTTCGATGGTCTGATCGATCGTTGTCACAGCGGGGTGGGCTTTTTGGGCGTAGCACAGATCGGCGCTTCCGACCAAGGCCCCCAAAAAGACAAGGGAGAAGAGGCATTGAAACGAATGGGATCGTCTGAGCCGGAGAGGATTAGCCCGCGGTTCTCGCATAGAAACGACCTTTTTCTCTGATTTCCGAGCAAACACTGATGAGATCAGTCTCGTAAGGCTAAGAAGGTAATTTATCGCTCGATAGTTTGCCACGTAAACACCACCCTGTGCGCAACAATTTTCCATTATGTGTGATACGAGGAAGAAGGACTTCATGATTGATATGAAGCGGTTCTTATTGGCAGCCACCGTGCTGATCTCTGCAGGATCCGTCGTCGTCGCTGAAAACACGTCCGTTGAACAAGCGAGCGCGATTATTACTCGCGCTGCAGCCCAAGCTCACGTTGACTTTCTAGCGTCCGACGA
>JARGOJ010000103.1:5959-14299 GCA_029210225.1 Planctomycetota bacterium | reverse complement strand
GGTTGGGGCGCACAGGTTACGACACAAAGGCAGAGGCTAAGACGATCAATGTTGTGGCGGATTCAAAGGCTTCGACGACCCAAGAAGTGCTTAGTAGGGACCCAAGCGGCCGTGACAAAAGCCAGAGTGCTGGAAGTGCGACTGTTGGCGGAGGGAAGAGGAGATCGAGCCAGACTGATTCGGATGCCTCAGAGGGAGAGAGCGGGTCTCGAAGTAAGGAGATTGGGGCTTTAGGATCTGGTAAGAAGAGCACTGGTTCAAAGGGAGATCCAAAGGACGCTGACGCTCAATTGTCGAAGACTGGATTTCGCGGTCGTATGGTCGATAAGAGAGGGAAGCCTGCGCTTGGTCTTGTTTTGAAGACTTGGATTGCGTCGGGTTATGAAAATCTGACGAACTTCCAGGGTTGGCAACTAAACATCGACCATAGGACTCAGGAAGTCGACGCGACCGGTCACTTTGAATTTACTGGATTGAGTGATAAAGAGAATTACATTCTGGCGGTTGCCGGGGGCGGACGCTTTGTTTCGGCGGTGTTTCGCGTTCCTGCGTTAGAGTCTTCAAAGATAAAAGACTGCGGAACAAAAGTGGTCGTATTGGCAGGAAGTATTTCTGGCAAAGTCGTGAATCCCTCAGGGGAGATCGTTGCTGGAGCGACGGTCAACTATGGCGACAAGCAAAATTCAGTCCCTCTTGCGGGCCATACCTGGCTCGATCCTAGCTATGTCCCTAGCACAACCAAGAGCAAATACATTCCACTGCGATCCGTGCTCACTATCAATCCCAATGGTACCTTTTCGATCACTGGATTAGCTCCAGGGCGTTACACGCTTGTCGCGGACGGCAGAGGATATCGAGATGGCTACCTAAAGGACATTGTCTTGGGGGAAGGGACTCAGCGCCGGGGGCAGATCATTGAACTGCGAGACGTGGTCCGGGCGCGAATAAAGGTCGTTGACGGAGCTGGCGTTGCGATTTCTGGCGCTGCGGTGGTTGTGGCATCGGACAGGGATTTCAGGGGCTTACCACGATATCACGAACCCCTTTTCGATTCTCCAGATTATGACCCTCTCCGTGAGGTTTCACCGACTATTAAAACTGATAGGAATGGTGTCTATACGACGAAACCACTCATTGAAAATCGTTACAAGGTTTATGTGGAGGCTAACGGATACGGGTTCTTTCAAAGTGTTTTTGAGCTTAAACCTAATGGCGACGCTGATTGGACTGTTCGGTTAAACAAGGGACGTCTCGTTCGCGGAGTGGTTGTTCACTCTAAGACGAAGAAGCCACTCTCTGGAGTGACCATGAAGACCAAATGGCTTGGAGGCAAGACAGGGGTCTTCCCCAATCCCATTGTCATGGAAACCAAGGCAGCGGGGCGGTTCCAAAGCGCTCACTTATCCCCAGGGCGTCATCTGTTAGAGTTGACCCTGAACGATTTTAGATCTTACTCTGTGGTTCTCAAGGTTGACAATACAAGAACCCCGTTGGATCTGGGTGTGATCGAGCTGACTCTCAATCCGGAAGTATCCTTCACCATTCTCAATGAGGACGATGAACCCGTCAATTACGCCGTGGTCTACATGACTTTCCATAGTGGGAAAACGCTTAAGTCTGCGATCGGAATCGCCAAGACACTCAGTGAGGGGAAGACGACTGTGACTCTGCCCTTGGGGCGTGCGTCATTCAAGATTAAGGCTAAAGGCTATGCCTTTGGAGTTTCTTCCAATCAAATCATTCGCAATGAAAACAACTCCATAGTGATTCGCTTGCGTCGTCACCAGAAAGTGTCGGGCTTCGCTCGTGGCTTTCATGGACAGGCGCTCCGAAACGCGTCTCTCGTTTTCTTTCGTAAGGGAGAGCGAGTGGCTTTTGCAAACTGTGTCACGGACAGTGATGGTCATTACCTGATCAAATCTCTGGCTCCGGGAACTTACAAGGTCTTGCTGGGGACTCAGTCCTATCTAGAAGACCTCTCTAAGGGCGTCGGAATCGATGTTCCTCGGGTCGCAGAGTCTGTCGTCGATATTCAATTGACGAACTAAGACTCCCATTCATTTTACAGCTTAATTTTCATTCCTGAATTGTCTTGAAAGGACAAATACAATGACATTCTATTCAGACGTTTTTTCTCTGGCGCTGGGAGTGACTCTCACCGCAACGGTCGGAACGGCCTTGATTCAAGTAAAAGAGGCCCCTGTAGAAGAGACATTGCAGAGAGTCGAACTCTCCGAACAGGATTTTTCTAATATCGAATCGAAGGACGCGACGTCTAGGGAAGACACGGACATTAATCGTCTGGATGGACGGGGAGAAGCCATTGATAATGGTCCTGACAACGATTGGATGTTTTTACCTACGAAGCCGCCACAGGTGTTTGACATAGACATTTGCGATGGCCAGGGAGGCTTGTATATTGCAGAAGAGGACGAAACGAAACGCGGTGCGTTTACCGTGGCGAATCTTAATGATTCCGATGCCGATGGAAAAATTGACAAGGACGATGACGACGTTGACAATGATCCTGACTTAGTTGTCGTCACAGTTTATCCGCCATTCAAAAAAGTGAACGCGAAGACATTTTCGTTGACGGTCTCTAAATCTCTGAGGGTTTGGGACGATGAGGATAAAACGAAGGAGGTGAAGGCCCGGGTGTTTCCAATTCCGACATTGGAGAGAACCTTCTACATCGAAGCGACCGCTACGAGTGACTCAATGCGAGATTTGACGATCACCGCGACCTGCGCTGGTTATAAGGACGAGGTCAAATTAACGGCCATCTGGGTCAAATACAAAAGCTGTAAAAATGCGTTGAAGGAGACGCTTTGGAAAGATTGCGCGACTTTGGGGAATAAGGCAAGCCCGTCGGAGGATAGAGGGACGAGAGATAGTGAGAATGAACTCTACAAAGTCTTTCAAAAGCTCTTTCAGGGAACCTTTGGTAGAACTGGCTTCGCGGGTAAATCCCGACCTAATATAGGACATGGAATAGGCTTTGAATTTCAGGTTTTTCCAACGGGAGTTGGAAAAGGGCCGGATTCATTCGTCAAGTTTGATGTGACTCGACAGAAAGAAAACTATGTAGCCCATAAAGGTGGTTATGTTCTTAAGGACGAATTTCCTAAAGACGATACGCCCAATGATGAAGCGGGCGATGAAAATCCGACCGTCAATGATGAAGACAATTCTCCCGAGAACGATCGCATCTACAGTATCGACAAGCCTCTCCTAAGAACTCCCTACAATGAAACGACGAAGTTATTCTTTGGGGCTTTCGTCATGCAAGCAAACTTCAAGGAATACGTGCGGGTTCGCTTTGATGGGAAGGCCTTTAGTAACGTGGACATCGGATCGCGCTGCAGCGATAAAAAGAACTGGCATTGTCGCTTCGCGGTTGCCTATAAGCCGTCTCTCGTCGTTGGCAGAGAGGGGGATTGGAGCTTTGTGCCTGAGACCGATAAGCGTTACGCGGCCTATAAGCCATTTAGTTGTGACCTTGAACACAAGGCTCTGACGAAAACGCCGCTGAAGTAAGCCCGTTCGGCCCCGAAGTCCGAAGGACGAGCCCGGCTGCTCCAGGATGGGCCAGCAATTTGCCAGGTTTCGGTCAAATTTCCATCTCGTCGTCATTCAAGACATATTTGGCCTTCAAGACCTTCCTTGTGGCTGAGACATTCTCTTTGGATTTAATGACTTGTTTGAAGCGACCTGTCATGACTTTGGCTTTGACCTTTGGCGCTTTTTTGATTCTTGGGCTTAGTCCGGTCTGGGGTGGCATCGGGACAAAACCGTGCTCATGGTCAAAGTCTTTCAGCCACTCGGACATGAAGCTCAGGTCTTTGATGAGGTGGGGACCGGCGCAGAGTAGACAGCAGACGACCTGAATGACGATAAGGGTTGCGGGGTCTTTTGGTCCGGTCCAATAGTAGAAGAAGATACCGACGTTCGCAATGAAGTAACCGACGGCTACTCCAATCATGGCTCGGAGATAGGTGTGGAAGGCCGTTCTATAGACAAAGCGCTTACGCTCGCTTCGGAGCTCGCGGTCCTCGTAGGCAGCGCTCCAACGATCTTGAGGGTTCTTGTTGTATGTGGTCATGATCTCTCTCCGGTGATCCTGTCGCCATGTCTTCATGACTCAGCTTATCAAGCTAGCCCATTCATTTGAAGTGATCGTTTGTTTATGATTTGTTAAGCTGTGGTTAATCGTCCCTGGGGCCGCAGAGTCGGTGCCTCGGCGCTGAGGAGAAGGATTTTTGTCGGCTCTTGCCAATTTGCGGATTGGTGATCACTCGATCCCCAGACTTCTTCGAAATCGACGCTTTGCGAACCCTTGTAAGCTCTGGTAGTCTATGAGCCTTGTTCGCGAATGCTGCTCTCTTTTATTGAGGCGAGAAATCCATGAAGAACCGTGCGTTACGCTATCTTTCCCGGCTCGTGGCCGTCACCGGTGCTCTCTCTTTTCCGAGAGCCCTCACCGACAACACCATCAAGGTTGTCACAAGCGCCGCCGACGACCCCTTTGTGAAACGCTTTGAGAGCGCCGCCCGTCGAGATTCCCAAATCAAAGAAGAAGCCGAGAGCCTCGCCGAAGAGAACAAATGGTCTCTCATAACCCAAGGAGATGGCCACTCTCGCTGGCCGGCCCTGGACACCGCAAAGCTCGAAGAGTGCCTCCCCAGGATTTATCGCATCTTGCGCCGGGAAGCTTGGGAAGCCCGCGACATGGCCCGTGACTGCGACGACGAAGAAGTCGCCTCCCTTCTCCTCGACTTTGCCACAAAGAGAACCGCCCTGGTCGGAGAGCTTGAAGCTCACGCTTTTCCTCCGGTTCTAAAGGACGAATGATGAGTCCTGTCTCCCACTTCTTAATCTCCTGGGTCGTCGCGAACACTGTTCCCGATTTGGATCGCCGTGAGCGAGCCTTCATCGCCGTCGCCGGGATTGCCCCAGACATTGACGGTTTCGGTGCTCCCTTTGAGATCCTCACCAAAGGCACGGCCAACGAGCTGAACTGGTTCGGGGATTATCACCATGTCCTTTGCCACAACGGCCTCTTCTGCATCATCCTGGCGCTCTTAGCCGTCTATTTCGCGAGGAACCGTAAAAAGCTCGTCGCGTTTTTTGTCCTCCTCACTTCTCACGCCCACCTGCTCTGTGATTTAGTGGGCTCCCAGGGACCTGATGGATCGCACTGGCCCATTCCCTATTTTAGTCCCTTCAATAGTGAGCTGGGCCTCACCTGGGCTGGACAATGGGAACTGAATTCCTGGCAGAATTATTCTATTACTGCAATTGTCCTGGTCACAACGATTTGGCTGGCGATAAGGCGAGGCTATTCTCCCGTGGAAATTATTTCGCAAAAAGCCGATAAAGTCGTCGTTGAGGCCTTTCAAAATAGGGCCAAGCAAGTGAGTGATAACTATGAACAATGGATCCGCAGACCCGCTCCTCGGTAAACAAATTGGCGGTTCTAAACTCTTGGCCTCCATCGCAAAGAGCTCTTTTGCCACGGTTTATCTGGCTGAACACCCCGACCACGGACACACTCAGCTTTGTATTCTTTCTGAGGACGTCTCCGAAGATGAGGACGCGCTAAAACGCTACTTTGGCGACTTAGCGAAGATCGCGAGTCTCAATCATGCTCATGTTCGTCGCGTCTATCGAGCAGAGATAGAGCATGGAGTGGCTTATGTTGAGTTGGAGCACTTTGATGCTCAAACACTGTCAAGCATCCTCAAGGATAAGGGCTGCTTTCCCATTCCTGAATCAATGATCTTGTTCCGTGACATGTGCGCCGGATTAAAAGCGGCGCACCAATTGGGACTCATTAAACGGTCTCTCAGTCCAGACTCATTCTTACTACTGGAAAACGGCACGGTCAAGGTTCATGATTTCGGTCAATTGGCAAGCAACATGGGCTCCCCAGAACATATGTCTCCCGAGCAGTGTTCGGGGAAAGAACTCGACCAGAGAAGTGACATTTACTCCCTCGGCGCAGTCTTCTATCAATTAATAACCGGACGGAAACTATTCAGCGGCGACACCGTCATGGAGGTCATGCAAAAGCACATAGAAGAGGCGCCCTTAGCTCCACATGTGAATCGCGCAGAAATCCCGTTGGCCCTTTCGCAGCTGCTCACTGACATGCTCCAAAAGAGCCCCGCTGCTCGACCTCAGTCGATTGAAGCCGTTGAAGAGAGGCTCAGTAAAATTGCCTATCGGGACAGTCCGGAGTTTCTGGCAGAGTTACAAAAAGAATTCACAGGTCCTTTTACCTTACTGGAGATCGTTGACGATAAAGTCGAAACAGTGATCTGCCGAGGTCAAGCGCAGTCTTCAGAGAAGGACATCCCTAAGGATAGCGTCGTCGATTTGACTCTAGTCCCGAAGGATGCTTCTAGTGAATTAAAAGCGAGCTTGGAGGCAGAGGCCGCGCTGCTAAGCCCAGTTCGTCACAAGCACATTGGTCAGATTTATAGATTCGTGAGTGACGGGTCCATGCCCTATCGAGTCGCTGAAAAAATTGAATCTCGCCTCTCCAGTCTCATTCATTCGGGAATGATCCTCGATGAGCAACGGGCCTTAAACATCATCAAAGAGACCGCGCTGGCCTTAGGAGAACTTCACCGGGCCGGGGTGATGCACGGAGATGTCACCCCTGAGAGTATCGGCTTCGATTCTGAAGACCGGGTGAAATTAACAGAGTTCGGCGTCGCTAAGCGCATCGACCAGGCCGCAGCGCGCCCCGGCTTCATTACGGGAACACCCCATTACATGGCACCAGAGGCGTGCGCGGCGCTGCCGAAGTATCCTGTTTCGCCGGTCTCTGATATCTATTCTCTCGGGGTCGTCTTCTTCGAGCTGGTGAGCGGCCAGAAGCCTTTCCAGGGGAGCACAATCCCAGAGATCTTCCTTCAGCACATGGAAAAACCCGCCCCAGCGGCCAACATCGGAAATCCGGACCTCTCCCAAGGCACCGTCAACCTGATCGCGAACATGTTGGCTAAGCGTCCAGAAAATCGCTATCAGAGTGTTGAGGACCTTGAGAAGGACCTCTCTGAAGTCTTGGACCATCGGCCCATTGCCAAGCATGAGAAGCTCAACGCGCCCATTTCAATGGGGGGCGGCGGTTGTTTGGGGACAGTCCTATTGATGGTGACCATGGCCGCCGCCTTTAGCGTGGTGCTGGGCTGAGCGAGATCTCAAGTTAGAGGACGTTCGGGACCGAAAAGGAATTGTGCAAGGGCAAAGCACGCAGCTAAGAACCGTGGTCGGAAACTCCAATTTCGGCTGACCATCACAACTTGATACAACAAATCACAATATTTATTTGGGGATTGAAATGGCTAAGATAACGACTGCCCTAAACAATGATGGGTTTATGGCAATGGCCATGAATATTTATTCGGAGCCATCATATGGCAAAAAAAATAAGGCGAAGTATATCAATGCTGTTCTTGCCAATTTCAATAACTGGCTAGCGGTTGCGGATAAAGAACGGTTCACCCATTATAAAAATGAAAACTCTAAAGGTATAAAAGATGTTTCTAAAGCTGCTCTTAATCAAATAAAAAAGAAGCTGGAGAAAAATGGAGATTTGATATTGCTGCGGCTCTTTTCTATTGACGAGCAGTTAACTATGAAGCCTCCATATATTTCGAATAGTTTTGAATTGTGGGATAACAAGCTTAATGAAATAAAACTTGCCTTGCCAACGAATCAATTGACTCCGCATGAGTTTTTGAATCTGTTTATAGACAGTATCAATGTCAGTCATCTTTTTGTATCTGCCTCTGCTGGTCATACCTTTGTTTACAATCCGGGCAGGTGTTATGCAGCAGACAACGAGATTCGTGAAATGAGTAAAGAAAGCGTAGTCATAGATGTTTTTGATAACCTGTATGACGTATATGGAATGGCGCAAGGAAGGCTAAGGACTATAAATTGGCTTACGGCGATCAACAACAAGATTGTGACTGAGTTAGGTGGTGTTGAAACAATAAAGGAGAAGCTGTCAGCAGCAGTTGGAATTCATACTCTTAAAGCTGGTATTGTACTGCAAGCAGGCAAGGATCCAATACTAGGCGACAAAACCCAATTCAGTTTATTAAAGCCCTATGTTGAAGTCGATAAACTATTGAAGCCAATCACTGCCAAGTATTTTAATGATGACGATAGAAAAGGAGAATTTCCAGATTCGTTTTTTAAGAGGTTTGAAAAGTTTCATTGACTATACGCTCCCCTGAAAATCGAGCCCACTGATAGGAGCAAGCTCTCAGAATGTGTCCCGACCTTGATTGTATAGAGCTGAGAGGCTCTCGATCGCAGTGGTAT
>JARGOJ010000103.1:0-5949 GCA_029210225.1 Planctomycetota bacterium | reverse complement strand
GTTCAATTTCATTCACACCCAGAGAGGGATTCAATAGAACCTCCACACTGCTGGGTTTAGAAGAAAGGGTCTTACAATGTCCTCGGCGAGAGCGCAGCGTTCAAGACAAGCCTAATCGCTGAGTTGTTATTTGTGTTCAGAGTAAAGTTAGATGAGAATTGGTGTTGGCTCCCGTTGTCTTTTAGTTTTAGAGTGGAAGTGGATGACTATGTGGGATGGACATGTTCTAAAAAAGCTATTCCCGTCCGGTGAGAAGGCCAAGGATTGCGAGGATCTGCTTCGCGCCTGCCTTCAAGGTGAAAGCTCAGACTCTTCTGCAGAGAAACTACTCAATATCCTTTTGGAATACTCTGATGAGATAGAGATAACAATGAACAGAGAGGACCGTTTGCTGACTCTGGACATTTCCCTCAAAGATTCTCTGTATTGCTATGAAGGCAGCCCTGGTACCGATACATTCTGGTCAGAGCTGAATCAAGTGATTGATCGTTTTGGAGCGGGAGATTTTAAATCGGGAGATCTTAAGCGAGAGCAAGGACTGCGAACAATTGAGCAGCAGCAACTCGCAGATGCTTTTGTCGTTGAACGTCTATTGCAAGACCTGAGCACTTTCGATACTGGAAAAAATCCGAAAATGGACCCCTGGACTGTGGCTCTGATCGTTGACTTGGACTTCAAGCTGTCAGGGACTTTTTTAATATCACAAAAGAAATTCACGGGTTTTATTGAACGAGGTTTGCTCAATATTGAGCCGGTCAAAAATGGCTCTCCCGAGTGGGAAATCGGCACCGTGATTCAGTGGCTGGAATCGTAACCGGAGACTCGTATAGCGGGGTTTAGAAGGATGGGTAGAGGACCATGTCTTCGGCGAGCGAACGAAGCTCGTGGAGCTTTGAGTTGACCGGGAGTATGAGGTAGTCCCCAGGGCGATTGTTCTCACCGTGAACAATGGCGACCTCACGAAATCCGAGTTGTTTATCAATGTTCGGATCAACGTCGACAAAGTCGATGACCTTATCTTTCCTCCGGAAGTAGAAGCGACGGTTGCCGCCGCAATGGATGCGGTCTCGGGTGAGGAGCTGAATGCGCTCTTGACGTTCTTGGGCTTTACGGAGCTTCTCAGCGGCTTGGGTTTGAGCCTTCTTCTCTTCGGCGAGCTTGATCAGCTCAAGCTGCTTCTGGCGCTGAAGCTCTTCAATGCCCTTGTGGCCATGCTCTTTCTTGACTTCTTTCTGCTCAACGCGCTGCTCTCGGCGGATTTTTCGTGCGCCCTTTTCCGAGAGGAAGCCAGCGTTTACGAGGCCAGCCATGAGGCTGCCCTCAGCGAGGTTTTTCTTCTTCTTTTTGTCTTTTTTGCCCATTTTTAGCCCTCTCCCTCTACATCCATAGAGGCCCCCGATTTTACTCTATTTTTCGCCTCCACGCCGGAGCCTTTTTCTGCCTTGTTTTTTAGGTGCTTGGTAAAATTTGTCAGGTTTTTGATAGGATAAATGTGTCGGCCGTATTATTTTACTTTTTCGTCCCTCTTTGAAGCATAATTTATGGGTCAACAACTCGAACTCTTCCCCCGTCAGGAAACCCGCATGCCCGCACTTGGCCTCATCTCCAAGCCTCCTCGCCGTGGCCGCGACGTCGGCATGTCCGTGACCGTTTTGCAAAGTGGAAGCGCTGGCAACGCGACCCTGATTCAGGCCGGGAAGACCAACATTCTCATTGATTGTGGCTTAAGACCGAACATTTTGCGCAAGCGCCTGACAGGCCTTGGTTTGACCCCCGCCGATATCACCGCGGTCCTCGTCACTCACGAACACGGCGATCACCTCGGAGGTTGCGGGTCTCTCGCCTCTCAATTCGACGTCCCTCTCTATATGACCGAAGGCACCCTTAAAGGCGGCGCCAAAAAGCTTCGAAGCCCTAAAGTGAGGAACAAGGTCCGCATCCTCCCGGTTCGTGGCTGGCTCGCCTTCGATAAGGGCCAGGAAGTTGACCGAGACCCTGATTCCGTCGACCTCAGCGTCGATTGGGTCCCCGTCAGTCACGATGGGCTCGATACGGTCTCTTACGCGGTTCAAAAACAAAACTTCCGCTTCGGGGTCCTCACCGACCTCGGCCGGGTCACAACCCCGGTCCAGAAAATGGTCTCAACTCTAGATGCCATGTCTCTTGAAGCCAATCACGACATCGACTTGCTTCGCATGAGCAGCTATCCCCCCTTCGTCATTCGCCGCATCCTCGGCAGCGGTGGTCACCTCTCAAACAGTCAAGCCGCTATGCTCCTCAAAGACTGCGGCGGAGAGCGACTCAAAACAATTCTCCTGGCTCATATTTCTCAAAAGGCCAATGACCCAGAGCGCGCCATGAAAGCGATTGAACCAGTCGCAAAGGGCAAAGAGCTTCTCCTCACCGATTACTTCGAATCTATCGAAACGCTTAAATTCTAAGGTCAGCATTCATCCGTCATTGGGAATAGTGAACTGAAACGGGGACTCCATTGACTATTCGCTGGGATGAAGAGAAGCGGCGCCTCTCCCTCTCCGTGCGCGATTTAGCCGAAGACTCAGAGCGGAAATTTGGCTTCTCCGCCATCCCCATGGCCCGGCGAGCCCAACTCGGCCGAGTCGAACACGAACTCCAACAGACGGCCCGGGAAGAAGAAAAAGAGAGCTACCGCCGGGAATTAGCAGTGTCATGGACTTTTCCTAGAGATGATCTCACTGTCCATGTGCAAGGACGGATGGACGGCGTTTACATTCATGAGGGCGTCCTCATCATCGAAGAGATTAAAACAGTTCTCACCGACGAAGAAGGACTCGCCGAATTAAACGCTCACGCCTACCCGAGCTACATTCGTCAATTACAGCTCTATCAATTACTCATGGAGCAGGGCAAGTGGACCCTCGCGAACGAGGAATTCAAGACCGAGAAAATTGACCTTCACTTATTAATGGTCGCCCTCCCCGAGCGCCACACCCGGGTGATCCCCATTGACTACAATGAAGACGACTGCCTCGGCTTTGTTCATTCGCGCCTGACAGAGATCATCGCACGCATCGAAGCGGGCGCCAAACAACGAGCCCGACGCCGGGCCATGGCCGACAAGCTACGCTTCCCCTTTAAGCGCCCTCGTATGTTCCAAAGAGACCTCATGCGCGGCATCCGGGATGCTCTTCGTGAAGACAAAGATGTCCTAGTCTCCGCCGCCACCGGGAGCGGGAAAACAGTTGGCGCCTTATTGCCAGCCTTGCGAAAAGCACTGACCCTCGGTGGCCAAGTCTTTGTCGCGACCTCAAAAACAACTCAACAACAGATCTTTATGAACACCCTGGAAATGCTCGCGAGCGAGGACCTTCCTCTTCATGGGGTCGTGCTCACTGCACGTGACAAAATCTGCCAAAACGATGTTGTTCTCTGCCACCCAGAGCGTTGTGAATACATTAAAGACTACGACAAGAAGATGGAGGACCATAAGGTTTTAGAGGGGATACGGAAGCTTCCTGTTGTGAACGCTCAAACATTGATTAAAGAGAGCCAGCGCACCGGAGCTTGCCCCTTTTTCATGGGCTTTGACGCCTTGGGAGACGCCGATGTCATCATTGGCGATTACAACTATGTCTTCGACCCGGGGGCCAATGTCCGTCAACTCTTCGTCGATGAACAGCCCTCCGAGATCGTCCTGATTGTTGATGAAGCGCATAACCTCGTTGACCGAGGCGCTGGCTATTACTCTCCCGAGCTCTCTCGGCGCCTCTTGGAAGAATTTGAAGAGGTCACGCGGCTCCAGGGAGACGACCCCCTGCTTCGTCGAATGAGGCGTTTGGTTCGCGAGATAGACGACCACTTAATGGCCCTCGAAAAAGGCCTCGACCCGAAAGCCTTGCAGGAAGAAGGGGAGGCGGACGACGAGCCCGAGGACGAGCTTGTAGAGGAACAAACTGGCGGCAACTTCTTGCTCTTCGACGATCCTCAATTGAGCGCGAAGGAAGAACAGAAGCGCGCCAAGGCACGTAAGAAAGCGGCTCCAAAGCGCCCGCGCCCGGGGATCACCGCGCCGCTTGTCATGCAGGAAGCGCCGAGTTGGGTTCCTTTAGAGCGTTGCGTCGAGCCTGATAAGAAGTTCTTTGAGGGGGTTCGGAATCGCTACGAAGACGCGGTGGTCACTTACTTTATCGATCAAGCGCGGGGTCGGCGCCCGGTCATGGAAGAAGACCCCGTTATCCGAGTTCACCGAGCGCTGTCGCGGCTCGTCACGGTCTTGGACATGTTTGACGAGTCCTTTAGCGCCATCTATAGCCGAACGAATTATCCAGGGGAAGGCGCTTTGAAGATCCTCTGTAAGGATCCGTCTGGTCCTATCGGCCAACGTATTCGAGCGTGCGCTTCCACAATTGCTATCAGCGCGACCCTCGCGCCGTTCGACTTCTACCGCACTCTCCTGGGCTTCCCTGAAGAGGCCCAGCGGCTCGATTTTGGCTCACCCTTTCCTTTGGAGAATCGCCAGGTTTTAGTCGATACCCGAATGACGACGAAATTCAAAAATCGCCGGGATGAAATGCCATTGATCGCCGACGCGATTCGTACAATCGTCGCCGCTCGCGAGGGCAATGTCATCGTCTGCTTCCCGAGCTATTCCTATATGGAGAAAGTCGCGTTGAGAATGGGGGATATTTCGACGGATATCATTATGCAAAGCCCCGGAATGTCTGATTTAGAGCGACAGGCAGTGCTCGATCGATTGGCCGTCTTTGACCCGGAGAACTCTCGCCGATTTCCACCCCTATTATTGTTTACTGTCCAGGGTGGAGTCTTCACTGAAGGAGTCGATTACCCTGGAGAGCTTTGTACCACTGTTGTATTAGTGGGGCCAGCGCTGCCTAAGCTGTGTTTTGAGCGCCGATTAATTCAGGCTTACTTCGAGAAGAAATACAAGCGAGGCTTTGACTTTGCTTATTTATATCCGGGCATGAACCGCGTAATTCAGGCGGCCGGACGAGTTCATCGAACTGAGACTGACAAAGGCATTATTGTTCTCTTAGGAAGTCGTTTCCTTGAACCAGCCTATGCTCGATTGCTGCCCTATCACTGGTACAATCGCTCACCCAGAGAGCTCCGCAGTCGGGACTTGGAGAGAGATATTAAGAAGTTCTGGGATCGTCATGAGGCCTTGGAAGCTCAGTGAAGCTTCCTGAGTATGAATCAATTCAGTGCGACTATTTTTAATTTGGCTTTTGGCCAATTCGATCGGCTTCCTGGCTAAGGGCCTTTTGGTAAATCGCGATGCAGTGCTCAGGGGCTTCCTTATTGTCCAGGGCGTTCTGGAAGGCCTTCTTAGCATCGCTGTAGTGCCCGTTGAGCCAGGCGGCTTGGGCCAGGAGTAATTGCCGTGGTGAGGCTCCTGAGGCGACGGCTGATTTTAGTAAACGCTCGGCTTTGCCGGAGTGTCCGCGGAATAGATACCATTGGCCGAGGTCGAGGAGAGCCCAGGCGTCTTCTGGATTTTTGGACAGGGCGAGCTGGCCTTTGTTTAAGCGATTTTCAAAGCTCTGATACTTTGCTGGGCGTGTTAAGTCAATGAGCTTGGCGGCGCGGTCGGAGGCTCCGGTCGCGATGAGTGGCCCGCGACTGATAGCCAGGCTTTGTATCGCACGTTTGTGAGGTTGAAAGCTGTGAAGCTCTTCTCCTGTTTGGAAGTTCCAGACCTTAATCTCACCAGTCATGCTGGTGGAGAGCGCGTGGGGATTGGAAGGAAAAAAGCGTAGCGCCGTGATCGCTTCGTCGTGGCCTTTGAAACCCCGAATCTCTTGTAAAGATTGGGCATCGAGGACCCTCATTTTATGACTGGCATCCGCCACTAACAATCGGCGCCCATCCTTGGAAATGCTGAGTGAGGAGAGGGCGTTGGAGCTGAATTGACTTGCGTTGATAGAGCGCCCTGTTTCGACATTCCAAGAG
>JARGOJ010001204.1 GCA_029210225.1 Planctomycetota bacterium | reverse complement strand
GAAGTCTCATATCCAGGAAGAATTGAATATCAAGGCCATCGACATCCTCGGGGATGCTCAAGGTTTGGTTGAATACCGCATTCAGCCTAATCTCCCACGCCTCGGGCCTCGCTACGGTCGCCACCTCGGTAAGATCCGTAAGAGCCTCGGTTCTGTCGACGCTTCTCTCCTAGCCGCCGCTCAAAAGAGCGGAGAAGGCTACGACTTGGACATCGGCGATCAGGTGATCAAGTTGGAGAGCGAGGACATCCTCGTGAAGTTCCAATGGGCTGAAGGATTCACCGGGGCTGAAGACAAGGGAACCCTTGTTGCTCTCGATACGGTCCTCACTCCTGAATTGGAGTGTGAAGGCTGGTTCCGCGATTTAGTCCGCTTCACTCAGGAAGCGCGGAAGAACGCCAAGCTCAATGTTCAAGATCGCATTATTGTTCACGCCAGCACTGAGTCTGAAAAGCTCTCAGAAGCTATTCAAACCTGGCGCGAAACAATCATGAGCGAGACCCTCTGCGAAGAATGGAATGATTCTCTTGAAGAGGGCAAAGAGGCTTCAGAGCTTGATATTCGCGGAGAACAGATCTCGATCCAAATCACCAAGGTCGAGTGATTTCACTTCGCAAGATTCATGAAAAGCGGGGACGGCTCATCGGCTGTCCCCGCTTTCATTTTTTCGGGGTGTCCACCGTGGTATGACGGTACAACTCAAGCCCCCAGTCCGGCCAAGCGTTCTTCGGGTCCTTATCGAAGAGGTGCAAGGTCTTTAAATTCGGCAACGCCGCTGACTTCTCCAAGCGCTTTTGAATCGTCCCCAGATTGAGTGTTGCTGGAACCCAGATCCAAAGTTCTTCGAGTGCCTTCAATGACTGAGCATTCTCCAAAGCATTAAAGGTCTTCTCCGTTAAAACAATTCCTTCTTCGCTAAATATAGATAGTCGCTTTAATCCTGCGCTTGCTGGATGATTGGCGAGCATTTCAATATCCCGGTCAAGGCGCTGGGTCCCCTCTGGAATTTGTCCATGCTCAGCCATCCATTCTTCCAAGCCCGTCTCATTGTCTTCAACGTCCTCTTCCAGGCTCAATTGCAATGTATGAAGCCCTGAATACCAAGACGCCTCCAGCACTTCCCCCAAGCCTCCTCCAGCAACAAGCGTCAAGAAAGCGGCCTCCAATTTGGGCAGGGACGCCTTTCCCAAGGCTGGCACTAAAGACGGCGTCAGTGGGTAATAGGAGAAGGCCAGAGTGCGAAGTTCGGGCTTATCAATGGACGCGTCCAAGCTAAGCCCAAGGAGATCGCAATAAGCCTCATAACCCTGCACCCGCAATTCAAAGTGCTTAAGGTTCTTTAAGACCGGTGAACACAGCGCTGCCCCCAAAGCATCTCCGCCAAAACCCTGAGATGCATAAAGATCGGTGATCTCTTCAAGGAACGAATCCCCGAGCAATTTATTCCATTCCCCAAACCAATCACTGCCATCGTAAAGCGCCAAGTTCGAAACACGCCGATCTTCCATTCCAAACTGCTTGTGGAAGGGCAAGAACTGGTCGACAAAAACGTGTCCGTTGACCCCCTTAAACTCGTGACAAAGTCGGACAAAAAACAGCGCTCGTGGGTCTTTTAAGGCCACCCCAAAATCACTGCCGAATCCGACGCGGAGCTGTCCTGGCCAGGGCTCAAGGGCCTTCTCTAACGCAGCCCGAAGTTCATCGTCAAGTTCGTTCACATCCTCACATTGAAGGATGCCATTCTTGAATGCTTCCCACGTCTCTTCCCTCGGATCTTGGGATAGTCGCTCTGGCCAATCTCTTATGTTCATCGAGTCTCTGGTTCTTCTAAGAATTCATTGTCATAAAAGAACAAGTATAGCGTTTGTGAGTCATGGAAAAGGGGAGCCCTGACGCCGTCGCCCTTATCAAGAGGCTATGGCTTCGAGTAAGATGAGACCTATCGCCACAAAACCAAGGATAACTCCCGATGATTCCAAAACGTCGTCACTTAAACACAGCGGCGCTCATCATCGCAATCCTGACAACCCTGCCAGGGTGCAATCCTCCTCCCAAGAACAAAGCGCCCGCCGATTCAGACATCAAAGCCAAAGCAGAGCCACCCAAATGGGTCGCTCCAAGGATCCTTCTCGATCGGGAACTCTGGAATAAAGCCAAACCCAAGGACCAAGACTTGGCCATTGAAGAGGTTCAAAAAAGGTTGGAGTCCAACTATGCCTTTGTCGAAACTATGACTTATCAGTGTGGACCGTCCGCCGAAACACGCCAAGAGCACCGAATAGCCTCCTTTAAGCACATTAAAACCGGGCTTTTGCTTCAATTGATCCCTGGCGGAGCTTACCAAATGGGCTCGAATGAAAAAATTCAGGAGCAGCCTATCCACAAAGTCACTGTAAAACCCATGCTCGTTGGTAAATACGAAGTGACCCAAGCCCAGTGGCAAAAGTTCATGAAGGTCAATCGCGCCAAAACAAAAGGTCCTGATAACCCGGC
>JARGOJ010001203.1 GCA_029210225.1 Planctomycetota bacterium | reverse complement strand
GCCGTGGAAAAAAGAGGGATTACGGTACTGTTGGGCGTTCCATTGACGTTCATCTCATGGTTCTCTTGTCACGGCGGAAGTATCAGGCGGCCTATTCGTGGTTGTCGGTGGCTTACAACTTGGGTATTCCGCTTGAGGCGGTTCAGCCGGAGAGCCTCGTCAAAATAAGAAAAGCGGGGGTTTTTAGGGAGAGACAGAGAGAGCGACCGTGGGACTATGCCGCTCCTGTTTGGAGAGGGATGGGTGCCGCTTTGGGAACGGACTCAACTACGACGGAGAAGGAGTATGAGAGAAGGAAGGCTGATTTGTTGACGGCGCTTAAAGACGATCAAATGTCATCACTCTATCGTTCGGTTACGAATACGACCTTGGCAATTTACTATTTCTATTCCTGCAAAGATCCTGCTGATATTCCTAAAACTCGGCGCATTTGTTTGAGCTTGATTGAGGAGGCAAAAAAAGACCATCCTGAACCTGACAAGCGGCTCGGTTACAAGTATCTCTTTCTCACATGGGGTCGTCCCATAAATGCGAAGTCCGGTCGACAAATGCTGGCGTTGCTGAAAGAGTCGGAACGTTGGCTGACGGAGCGCTACCAAAGAACTGTGGATGGACGACTCACCGAAGGACGTCCATTGAAATCGCCCTTACACAGCGTTGACCGCAGTTATAGAGAGCGCTTGTCCTCCGTCATCTTCAGCCAGGCTAGGGTTTACGAATCTCTTGGAGAGAGGGCGAAGGCCCTAAAGATCCTCAAAGAAGGCGCGTCTAAATATCCCAATCCAGCGCTCTATGAATTCTGGCTGTCTCTTCTCGGCGAGAATAGACCGAGCAGCGTCTATGCAGGCATTCGGGCCAGTGTGGAGCGTTGGCGATCGGATCGTCGCACAAAGGGAGAGGCACAAGATCGATTGAATGCGATTTTTAAGAGAATACCCCGCTAATCTTCAGTTATTGAGCACGCTCCGTCCGATATGAAGAGTTTATCTCCTTTCATGACTCTGGCGCCGAGAAAAAAGACTAAATCTCGCCGTGCTTCAAGAAGGCTTAGGCCTTCGGGACTTGCCTAGGTTGCGGGAACTTCGGCTGCGCGATGAGTTTATTGGCGCCTATAGACAGCCATTGCCATCAGTGTCGGCCGATTGAATTTAACCGGCTCTTTAAAAGGAGAGCCTGGATGTCATTGCTCCAAATGACGGGGTTGTTTGTGGGCTTTCCTAATGCAATGATCGTCTATATCATCAGCTCTGCTGGCTCTGTCTCTGCGAGCTTTGGGACGCCAAGTCCTTTCGATTGCAGAGATCGCATTTAGGCGACCGTCAATATGGCAATCGCTTTGTTCAAGAGTTTCCTGACCGCGAAGAGCAGCGCTTCTTCGGTGAGAGTTTCATGGTGAGCCACGTATTCGGGCAGTCCAACCACGCCGACGGTGACTCCCTTCTCAGGCCAATTCGACTCAAGGAGAAAACTAATTACCAAATTATTGCGGACTTTTAGGACTTGCCCTGAGTTGAGTGAGTTTCGCAAGCTATGATAGAGATTTGAAGAATCTTGGCCCTTGACCTGGCCCTTTTTTATCTTTTGTTCCCCTAAATCATGGGTTTCTTATTATGAAAAAATACTTGCTCATTCTCGTGATTCTTAGCCTGTGTTTCGCCTGTGAGAAACAGGGTGGAAAGAAAGTGACAGGGGGCTCGACTGAGGACGTTGTCCAAGACAAAAACTCCGGTCAAATTGAGAAGAACTTAAAGGACTTTCTGAAGGGCAAATTTCCCGCGAAAGATCTGAAGATTACATACTCCGATCTCCATCCGATTCATGGTGGTACTAAGATCTCCTTTACTGGAACTGGCGAAGTCAAGCGAGAGACTCGGAGAAAACCGGAGAAGGACGTTCACAATGTTTCGGCTGAAGACGTTAAGACCCTGGTGAAAAAATTGATCGAGTTGAAGTGTTGGGAGCAACGAAAATCGGAGACAGGAGATCCTCCAAATGTCCGAAGGACCGACCAAAGCAAGGGATTCCTGACCATCAAGACTGGGGCTATCAAGCTTCGCATTTGGGAATATCATCAGAGTCGTGTGAGGACCCTTTCGGTCTTTATTTTAATGAAGTCGCTCGCGACCAAATAACGAGGTGTTTTAGGGCCATTCAATTTAAGAGCGGGCCTCGGCAAGCTCGCCAACGGTTCATGTGAAAACACACTCAGCAGCTTCTGAATCATTGAGCCGTATCTTTCTCAACGTTTGACTCTAGCTCTTTCTTTCCGCTTCGATCGAATTCACGGGCGAGGGGCAAAGAGAGGTAGATGAGAATGGGCATTGCGACTGCATACTCTAGTGAAACAAAGACGAGGTTTGACAGAGACGACATTGTCGCCGCCCCCATTTGCATGGCTGAGTAATAAGTCAATGGACCGGCGAGAGCCCCAAGAAGACTGGCGAGCCGATATCTATCCTTTAGGAAACTCAGTGAACGCGGCGCGAGGGTGGCAAAGC
>JARGOJ010001202.1 GCA_029210225.1 Planctomycetota bacterium | reverse complement strand
TAAATAGAATCAATGATTTCTGAATTGTTGAATTGAACGAGGCTTGCAGAGCAAGGGAGCCCTGCAAGCCTGCCTTCATACGTAGATCTTTTAAGACGCCTTCCGAGCCCGCAAATCAGCGAGCTTTTGCTCTCGCTTGGCCATTCGCAGACGGGAGTTAATCTCATCTGCCGCATCCACCGCTTCATCCCAGGCCGTATAAATCTGCATTTTATGACCGGAGACAAGGTCGCCCACAACGAAGAAACCAGGCACCGTGCTCTCATATTTCTTAGTCACAACTCCGCGACCGTTTTCATCTATTTCTGCGCCGACTTGCTTGATCAATTGATTGTAAGCAATGATACCGAGAGAGACGATGCTCACCGTGCTCTCGACAACAGCGCCGTCTTCTAACTCATAACCTTCTAAGCCCGTTGTCTTCGCATCGCCATTGATTTTCACAATGGGGGAATCGTGAATAGGCATCTCATAGGCTTCCGCCAATTCCAAGGCCTTCTCCGAGAACTTGCGCTCTAAACCATGGCTTAAAATGGAGATCTCTTCCTGCCCGTAACGCTCTCGCATCATGGCGGCGATGTAAATGGCCGAATCGTTGTTACCAATGAGAGTCAGCTTGTGACCTATGGTTTTATGACCGTCGCAGCGAATGCAGTAAAGAACATCATAGCGATTCGCGAAGGGCAGGATGGGTTTAATCGAGCCCCCGATAGATGGCTGAATGTCCATGACTCCGGTGGCGTTGATTACGTAGGAGGCGGTCACTGTTTTCGGGCCTTCTTTTGTTTCGTAGCTCAGCTCGAAATGCCGGTCTTCCCCAGATTCTATAAGCTTCGCATTGGAGACGACGCCCTTTATCTCGGAGCGCCAATCTTTTAACTCGTCTTGCTTGGCCATCCAGGCCAGGGTTGTCTTGGTCGTCGAACTGATGGGTCGCTTTAAGTCGTGCATCCCCGGCATGTTGTCAACTTCGGCGACCCAAGTGGCGCGACCTTTTCGTTTGGTCTCCGCGTCTCCGGTGAAGAGAACACATTTATTCCCGTTGAGAACCCCGCGCAGGTAGGCCATGGTTCCGGCGCCCCCGGCTCCAACAACCGCGATGTCGTAATCGACTGACATTTCATTTCTCCAAGTGTCATTGATGAATTGATGATTCTATTATGCCTCAATCCGATTTGGAAAAGGCGCAAAGGCCCGTGAGAGTCCGTCCCCCTAGATGCCCTAGGAGTCTGTGAAAGCGGCCATTTGGAAAGAAGGGGCGATCGTGCTGCAAAAAGAACCCTTCCCGGGATGAGCCCTTTGCATACGAGCTCCCCAGGAGAGAGGTCGACCGCGGAGGCGGCTAAGCCTTCGAATCACGAAAGCAGTTTAGCCAAGAGTCGACAGTATTCGCGAGGTAATCAAGCTCAAGCTTGTAGTGACGCTCGCGTCCTTCAAGCTCAAAGGCTACAAGACCGGCCTTTCGCAGGATATTAAGGTGCCGGGTGGTCGTCGGCCAGGAGCAAGAGAAGCGAGCGGCGATTTGCCCCGCAGTCATAGACCCGCCACGAAATCGCAAGACCTGAAGGATCTGTCGCCGTGCAGGGTGAGACAGGGCATGAAAGACCTGCTGCTGAGATTCAAGCTCAGCCTTGGCGTCACGCTTGGCCGGGGGTAAATCGCTCAAAATGAGGGAACTCCATAGATTCGCGGCCGTCGCGAGCTTCGCAGAGCGCGCCCATTGGCTCCCAAATCGCGCTGACTTCGGGGTGATTGTGGGCTACTCCAGGAGAGTCCGCCTCTCTCCAAGTGAAGACCTCAACGAAGCTTGTTCGCCCTTGCTCATCTTTCTGACGATAACACTGCGCCGGCTCTTCAGTGACCAAGGAGAGTCGGCTCAGAGTGGGCCAATGCTTCTCTAAAAGCTCTTCGAAGGCGGCCTCTGAGCCAGATTTGACTCGGTACGTGGCATGAACAGTTCTCATATCAAGCTCTTTCATTTAGCAATTTTGCTAAATATTAGCCAAAGCGCTAACAAATGGAAGAGAGGAGACTTGAAAAAATGAAAAACGAGGCTGGAGACCTCGCTTGGGTTGATAGATTGTTGATCGGTTTTAGAGAGTCAATAGAGCTTCTTCTTCCCCGTCCCCTTCGGTGTTGTCTTGGCCTTTTTAGCGGCCTTCTCTCTTCGAATCAGTGAGCGCGCTTCGATCCAATCCCCGATCATTTTGAGGGCCACGGGGGCGAAGGTCTCTTCAATCCGGGAATACTCGGACATGGCCCCAGTCCTTGAAGTTTGAAAGAGATGATTCAATGCGGGGAGCTTCACGACAGAATAGTCATTGTTGCCCCCAGCCTCTAAGGCCTTCATGATCGCAGGGAGGTTCTGCCCCGCATCGACTTGCAGATCTTTCTCACCGTTGAGAGCGAGCACCGAGCACTTCACCTTCTTCAAGGCCTCCCCAGGTTCATAAGTGAAGAAGAATTGAAACCACGGGGACAACAAGCGTCCGGCCTGCA
>JARGOJ010001201.1 GCA_029210225.1 Planctomycetota bacterium | reverse complement strand
GTCCTGGATGTGCTCCATGATTTGACGGAAGCGAACCGCGTTCAAACCAGAGACATACTTATAGAGAGTGAAAGGGTCAAAGCTCCCGACGCCAAATTTTCGCGCCTCACGTTGACACATGATCCGAGTGATGCGATCACGGGGAATACCGATCAACTCACGCTTCGCAGCGAACAAGTTCTCGATAACCTTGGGCAGCTCAAGGCTCGGGTCCTTAAAGGCCAAAATCGTGACCTCAGGGTTTTCATAGCCCAGCGCGATCACTTCTTTAGCATTGTCAGAGAGACCGCTGCGGGTCGTCGTCGTAAGCAAGTCGATGTGCGGGATGACGATAATCGTGCCCGGCTCGGCCGAACGAACGAGGTCGGCCAACTCACGGACCATCGCAACCAAGAGACTCGTACGCTGCTCTTCGCCTTCACGAGGTACCCCCGTGATAAAACGACAACGGAAGCTACCTCCGCGGCCACTGACGCGAAGGCGAGTGCGAAGCAAACGACTCAAGAAGGTAATGACCTGCATGTCGCACTCGACGAGACAGGACATCCGCTGCCGCAGCTTATCCTCAATCCACTCAACTTCCCTGCCGTAAACGGCCTCGACCGCGTCGTCGAGGGTTAAATCGGTTGGGAGCTTATCAATTTCGTGTTTGATAGCCACTAAAGACCTCTCACTTTTGGTCCATAACCCTGGCCCGACGATGAGCGTCAGCCGAAGTTGTTGAATGACTCTGACCAGCTTAAAGGTACCTAAAGACACCCTCGAACTAGACAGCCGTTTTTTTACTCTGTGATCTTGATGCGGAGCTCATATTCAGAGCCATCATCACTGGTGCTTTCTTCAATGCTCATCACGGTCCCCAGACCTTTGGCCTTCTCTTTCAGAGCTTCGCCCTGGACCTCCGCGACGATGCCAAGCAATTCTTCTCGCCGAGCATCCGACGATTCAGAGAGCTGCTCACCAATCTGGCGAATGAGCTCTTCCTTCTTCGCGTCTTTCTCGTCGTCGGTAATCTTGAGCGTCTTCTCAAGACGATCTTCAGCCTCCTGGCGATGCTTCTCTTTCTGAGTTTCCCGATCGGCTCGGGCATAAGCATCACCAACCACTTCCAGAGTCTTCTCCTTCGTGATCTTCTCCTCGGCAGTGACGGTGGTCGTCACCTCCATGGTCTCAAGGTCGACCTCTTGATGCTCTCCCGTCTCAGTGTCTTTGACCCACTTACCGTCGTCATTCTCTTTGTAGCCGCGTTTGCCGAGGGCCTCTTTGAGGAGCTCAGCCATTTGGCGTTCATCGAGAATAGGATCGATGTTGAGTTTGTTGGTCACTTTGTCATCGGCGCAGACGTCGGTCTCGACAGTCTTGGATACACGGACCCTATATGGATAACTCACTTTTGGACTCCTTCAACCAATCTCACCGGAGAACTGACGCCCTATAGCTCTGACATCGTCGGAGACCGGACGGTAAACATCTTGGTAACTTGCTAAATAAAGGTGATCGGCTGCTGTTCTTTCAACGTAAGCGCGAGAACGACACTGCTCAAAGGCGCGGTCGAGCTTCTCACCAATTTTGTAGATGCGGCCGAGAGAACGCTCAAATCGTTCTCGCTCGGATGCGCTGTATATATCGACGACGATCTTACCCTGTACCTTTCGCGTGAATGTCTCACTCTTTCCATGATGACGAATCACACGTTTGAAATACTCGGCTATCAAGGTCAATAAATCGTAACGCTCAATTTTTAGCGCGTTCTCTGCCCATGCCGTCAAAAACTCAGAGAACTTCTCATAGTAGGGCAAAGCATCAGATGACTTCTGAGTTGATCGACGGATTTCTCCGACGAGCCAATGACGCGCCACGTCCTTGTCGAGGTAACTCATCGCGATCGAATATTGCGGCGACTGGAGCAGCTCGACCGTAGCAAGATCGAAGGGGGACAAGTCAGGATGATAGAGCTGGGTGAGGGGCGAGTGAATCGGCGTGTCGCTCAGGCTCTCTTCCCAAAAAACAGGGATCTGATTGGGCCCAGCGAACAAGCGTTGAACCATCAAATGGATGAAAATCGAGTCGCCGTTTGTAAGTCCGTCGGTCTTAGGAAGAATCAAACTCTCAGGTTGCCCAGAACAATAGTCAAAGGCGTGAACCAAGAGGTCTAAGCTCTTAGCAGAGAAGCGAAGATCAAAGGCCTCCCATATTGGCGACTCCCAAATGCGCCCCGTGCTGCGTCGCTCTTTGACACAGACTGTTTTCCGGCGATATCCGCCTTGACGGCAAAGCCAACCCATCACCATTCGACGGATGACATCGGCGAGGTAGAGAACACGCTCGGCGGTCTCGTCGACCTTCACGCGCTTTATTTTTCCATGAAACTTAGGTATCGCACGCTTTGACGCGAGATCTTGAGCAAAGGTGACGAGGCTCCGTCTCGGGGGATGAGCCCCCGCATCGACTGCGGGAAAGCGAGCGTCTCCGGGTGATTGCATTGTCGGCATTGCCTTTTC
>JARGOJ010001200.1 GCA_029210225.1 Planctomycetota bacterium | reverse complement strand
AGTAGTTCTTCTCGAAATCACTGAGATACAACTCTCGCTTCGTAAAATAACCTTGAACTCCATCGTGAGTAATTGGCGCCGGATGTGTGCCGAGGATATGATCGGGGGCGAATTCTGCATTGAATTCGTCATCGGTCATTACGAGCATTTGTCTGATGACATTTTGCAATTCGCGAACATTGCCGGGCCAGGAATATCGACGAAAGGACTCGAGCAAGTCGTCGGCGATACTTGGGGTCGGACGACGAAGTTGCTGGGAGTAAAATTGAACGTAGTGCTTTGTTAATTCATCAATATCATTTCCACGGTCTTTTAGCGGAGGCAGGCTCAATTGAGTCGCGCTCAGACGGTAGTAAAGGTCTTCGCGAAAGCGCTTCTTTTTGACCTCGTCGAGGAGGTCTCTATTTGTCGCCGCGACGATCCGCGTATTGACGGGAATCTCCTTGTAACTCCCCACATGGCGAATGGTTCGTTCCTGTAGGGCGCGAAGGAGCTTGGCTTGGAGGGAGAGCGGGAGTTCTCCGATCTCGTCGAGGAAGAGGGTCCCCTCGTCGCTGAATTCAATCAGCCCCATCTTCTTTTGAACGGCTCCAGTAAAGGCGCCACGCTCGTGGCCGAAGAGCTCGCTCTCAAAGAGGGCCTCGGGAATTGTTCCGCAATCGACCGGGACGAAGCGCTTGTTTGCGCGTTGACTTTGCTTATGTATCAGCCGGGCGAAGAGCTCTTTACCAGTTCCGGTGTCCCCGGTGAGGAGAACGTCGAAGTCTGTCTCTGCTGTTCGCGTCGCTTTGTGAATGAGGCTTTGGATGCTTTCACCTTGGCCAATGATGTCGTTGTGGCTCTGGTAGCGGCGCTCAATGCAATGTTGAAGCAGTCTGTTCTCTGCTTGGAGTCGTTGGGTCGCGAGCAAGCGCTCGGTAATCTTAATGATCTCAGGTGGCTTTATGGGCTTTATGAGATAGTCCGAGGCTCCAAGCTTCATGCTTTCAATGGCTGTGTCGAGGTTGGGATATCCGGTCAAAAGGACGACGAAGAGCTCTGGTTCGACCTTTCGTATCGTGCGGAGCAGGTCAATACCCTCGATGTCTGGGAGGCGTAAGTCGAGAAAAATGAGGTCGATGTTCTCCTTCTCAATGAGTTCAAGGCTCTGCGCGCCGGAGGTCGCTTTAAAGACTCCGACATTCTCCAACCTGTTGAGGGCCAGGGCATAAAAGTCGAGAATGGAAGGGTCATCGTCAATTAGGAGAACTTGTTGCTTCACCGTTACAGCTTGTCTGTTTTGTGGTTTACCGAAGTTCCTCAAACCGAAGTGGATTATGAGGAATAGAGAGGAGACCCTCTACGAGGCCATATTAGTCTAGCAAGTGTTCGTCGACATCTGCGTTTCAATAACGGACGTTGCTCTCTTGGGTTATGCGTCTGCTAAGGGTCGACTAAGCGGCTTCGCCTCCTATTCACACTGATGTGAAATGCATTCACAACAGTGTGAATTATGCGGCGAAGACTTTTGGTGCGCCTGGGGGTGCGTTAGGATAAATCTCTAAAGTGGAGGGCTTTATGTAGTTGTTTTATTTGTTGATAAGACCCAGGAATAGTGGTCTTGTTTTTGCTGACTACTCATTAGTGTAGAGGGGCGAGAATATGTTTTCCTGGATTCAGTTACTTTTCGACACGGACGATTTCCCGGCGCGTTGGCATTGCGGATATTGGAGTTCAGCTCATGGCTGGACTCACATTGTCGCAGATACCATGATCTGGGCCGCGTACATGGCCATCCCATTGGCGATTGTGTATTTCTTGGTGAAGCGCCGTGAGTCGCTTCCTATGGCTCGGGTTCTCTGGCTCTTCGGGCTCTTTATCGTGTCTTGTGGCTTCGGGCACCTGATTGAGGCCATAATTTTTTGGTTTCCCGTGTACCGTTTTGCAGCTCTTGTCAAGGTTTGCACTGCGCTCATCTCCTGGGCCACCGTTCTGTCACTCTTCCCCATGATTCCAAAGCTGCTCAATTTACCGGGACAAGCCTCACTCATTAAAAGGTTGAAAGAGGAAAACAGCGAACGAAGGAAGATTGAAGAATCACTGAAGGTGATTGTCGAGATCGTCAATCAATCCAATGACGGAATTATCAGCCTTGATCCCCGGGGAATGATTCTTAGTTGGAATCGAGGAGCCCACAGACTTTACGGGTTTTCCCCTGATGAGGCCATTGGCCAAAGCGTCGCCTTGATTTTAGTGGACAAAGAGAAAAGCCTTCGCGAGCTCCTCACGGCCATTGAACAGGGCAAAGAGCCTCCAACCTTTGAGACATTCCGCCGTCCTCGTGAAGGCGATGATATTCCCGTTTCAGTGTCTATTTCATTTATTGAAGATTCTTTCGGACGAATCACGCGTATCTCTATGACCGATCGAGATATCACCGAAGAGAAAGCCGCCGAGTCCAAGTTTGAGAGAGTTGTTGAATCGTCCCCAAACGGCCTGATTATGGTGAACGAGAACGGACG
>JARGOJ010001199.1 GCA_029210225.1 Planctomycetota bacterium | reverse complement strand
AATTTTCGATCGATGCGGCCATTCCGTTGCTCCATACGCCCGGGGTTCCAGGGAATATCAAAGTGAAAGAGATCGGCGCAATGGTTCTGAAGGTTGACGCCTTCCCGGGCCGCGTCCGTGGCAATGAGAATTCGCAAGGGGTTGTGATCGGGGTCCGAGTTAAAGGCCGCCTTGATCTTCTCACGGTTCTCTTCGCCAATGCCGCCGTGGAAGGTCAATATGCGCTCTTGATCCTTATCAGAGCCTGCTATGGCGTCTTGAAGAAGTTGTTGAAGATAGCGCTTGGTGTCGGTGTATTCGGTGAAGACCAGAACACGACGATTGTTCCATTTGGCCCCTTTGCTCCCGAGTTTAGAGCAGAGATTCTCTTTAATCCAATCAATGAAGTGCTTCAGTTTGACGCCAGGTCTATAGCGGGCATCATTGGCGATCTCAGACATCTTCTCAAGCAGCGCAAGCTCGGGCTTGGCTTGTTCGTCAGGCCCTTGACTCAGGCGACTGAGCTTGGACATTTCAAAGTTCTCTTCGGCCTCCACGTCGTCCTCGGGGAGCTGGGCGCGGTCATCGTCGGAGCCAGGGCTCTCAAAGAGCAAGTTCGAGGAAGCATCCTCGTCTAACTCCTTCTCCTTGGCGGCTTCAAGACGGCGCTTCATAGAGTCTTTGTGAACCTTAAGGGTTCGGGCGAAGGCCTCAATAGAAGACAGGAGGCGCTTTTGCAAAGAGATCACGACGAGCATCCCGGCCTTCTTTCGGGACTTCGTTTCTTTCTTAAGGCGCTTCTCACGGAGTTGACGGTATTGCGCTAAGAGCAGTGAGAGTTGCAGCTCAGGGGTCTCTTTCGGGAGCTTATTCAGGTTGACCCGAATGACCTTTCGGTCGGGGAACTCCTCCCCGATCTCCCGCAGGTCATGTTTCAAGCGCCGGACCATCACTTGATCCCGGGTCATATGATGCACCGGTACTCCTCGGCAAAAGCGCTGGGGATCCAGGATTTCGAGGAGTGCGGAGAAGCTGTTGGAGTGTCCGTTGTGGGGGGTTGCGGAGAGGAAGAGCTTGTGTTCGAAACGCTTGGCTAAGTCGCGCATGACCTTGGTCAACTTCGAGTCGACGGCATACTTCGCGCCGCTGGCGGGGGCGGCGTTATGAGCTTCATCGAGAATAAACATGGCGCCGGGGTTGAAGTCCCCAAGCCAGTCTCTGAGCGGCGCGGCGTATTCTTCCTTGCGAATCAGGGCTTGAGAGATGATAAAGCGGTTGTGAGTGGTCCAAGGATTGACGCCATAGCCGCGCTCCTGGCGCTTGGCGACCACGTAATCGCGATCATAAATCATAAAGGTGAGTCCGAAGCGCTCTTCCATCTCGTCCTTCCATTGACGGACAACGGAGGGCGGGCAACAGACAACAGTGCGTCGGACCTTTTGGCGGATGAGCATTTCCCGAAGAATAAGCCCGGCTTCGATGGTCTTCCCGAGGCCCACGTCGTCGGCGATGAAGAGGTTGACCCGGGGCATGAGCAGGGCTTTGCGGAGGGGCTCAAGCTGATAGGCTTTAACTTCGATACCGGCGCGATAGGGTGCCTGAAAGAGGGTGGCGTCGGTGCTTGTGACGCAGTTCCAGCGCAGTGCGTGGAGGTAGGCTGAGAACTTATTGGGGGCGTCAAAGCCTTTCTTGGCGATGGTGTCCCAGGTGTTAAGGCCAACCCGCTGGGCATCGACTTCCTTTTCCCAGAGCACTTCAAGGACCTCGCCCTGAGCGTCGTCGTTGAGGCATGACAGGCGGACAAGGGTGCAATGCCGCGCTTCCTTAGGTCTGACGACATCATCCACAAGGTATTGTCTTGAGCGAACCCGAACGATTTCACCGTTTTTTGGAATCATGGCAGCCTTTACTCTCGGAATAGTCTTCCCCCAAGCAGTTTATGACGTAAACCTTTGGAGTTGGAGGAGTGCTTGCAAAAGCGACAGATTTTTCAAGGCGAGGAGGAGGAACTTATTCCAGCCAAAGGACTTGTAAAGCTTGCATGGCCTAGCTTCATCGGAGGAGAAAGGGTTAGTTGCCCTTCATGAGTTCCCAGGCGACTTTGCAAGACTTCGGTCCAAAGCCTTTGACCTTGCCGAGGCAATCGAGGAAGAGCTTCTCTTTTTTAGAGGCTATGTGTTTAGCGAGCGGGTCAAGGTCGCCAGAATTGATGGCTTCCATGAGAGAGACGACCCGAGGCGCAATGATATATCCGGCCTTCTTCATGAGGTTGCCGACTTCGCCCTCGTCTTTGCCAAGGACAATCTTTGGATTGCCCAAGCCGACGTCTTTGAGCTGCGCTTTGAGAGCCCAGGCCTTTTCCAGGGAGTAATTGTAGGTTGCCAGAACAGCGACGACGAGGTCGAGGCGTTGGTCTTCGCTAAGGGCCATGATTGCTCTCCGAGTCTTTGGACGGTCGAACCGATCCCGTTAGCATAGGCGAGATAAGGCAGGGAGGGCAATATGCAGCGCTTACAAAACGA
>JARGOJ010000102.1:4976-14419 GCA_029210225.1 Planctomycetota bacterium | reverse complement strand
TCAAGAGCAAGAACGCGTTCGACTATTTTCAAGGTCGCCGCGTCGGTGTAGCGGTCGGCCTTGTGCTTTTCGAGGGCCGTCAGCAGGACTGTTTCCAGGTCGGAGGAAATGGACTCATGGCTCTCTTGTGGAATGGTCACCGGCGCAAACATGATATTGCGAGCGATTTGGAGCATCGTTTCGCCAAGGAAAGGCTTCTGTTTGTGGACCAGCTCATAGAGGATGACTCCGAGGGCCCAAACATCACTGCTCTCGTCCACTTGATCATGCTCACTGCCGGCTTGCTCGGGAGACATATAATGAGGCGTACCAAGGATGTCGGTGCTCCGGGTCAGTGACTCGGCGTCGAATTGCTTGGCGAGGCCAAAGTCGGTGACCATGGGCGCTTGATCGCCGTCCCGAATGAGAATGTTCGCTGGTTTCAGATCGCGGTGAAGTATGCCGTGGCCGTGAACAAAGGAGATGGCCTCGGCGACCGTCGCGACAATGTCCAGGGAGCGCTTGATGGTCATCTCTGGGTGGTCGATCAGGGTGTCCAGGCCCTTACCGGCGACAAAATCCATGACAATGTAGGGGGCTTCCAGGCTCTTTGAGTAACGGTGAATGGAGACGATATTGGGATGTGAGTCTACTTTTGCGGCGGCCTGGGCTTCGCGTTCAAAGCGGTTTAGGGCGGTCGTGTTGTCCGTCAAGACAACCTTTAAGGCGTAAGACGTCCCCATTTTTTCCGCGAGATACACCGCTCCCATGCCGCCACGACCGAGCAAAGACTTGATTTCGTAGCCGTCAACGACATCCCCAGTCGCGGGGAGCATCCCTTCGCCGGAGAAGCTGCTCTTAGAGGATGGCGCTCTCGGGTGAAAGGTCGACGAGGACGGATGGCTGTCTGGGGGTGGAGGCGCCGGGGGCAAGGGCTGAGAATTCGTACGGAAGGGCACCTGGGAATCGTTGATTGGGGTCGACGGATAAGACCTATTTTGATGGGCCGTCCCGTGCAATCCCTGCTGGAGCTTTGAGCGGTCGAGGGGCGCGGTTTTCGATTCGGAGCGCTCAGGATACTGAGAGCCGGACACCGTCGAGGCCATCGTGGCCTGTTGATTGTGTAACGCGCTCGCCTGAGCCATTGTTAGATAGCCAATTTCAACGGCCACGGTGAGAAAACCGCGCTGCTGCTCGGTCGCCCTTTGAAGGCAGTGATAGGCCTGAGCCTGCTGGAGCATACCCAGGGCGATGAGCCGCTGACCGATTTGTACGTCTTGAGGGTTATGCACGAGCCACTATTCTCCACGACCAATCAAGGGAAGCTCGCGAGGTCCGCGCGCTTTCGCCAGGCTGCCGCCAATTATCGGCGATTTAGGGACTTTTCATGAGGAAGGGCTAAAAATTACTTCTGTCAATCTTATCGATTCTGAAGCATTCCGAAAGCCATAGGATGGGATGAAATGCTTTCGTCCCCTATGTTTGGGATATTTCCTGTCAAAGACCTATGGATATTTGGGAGGGCAAAAAGTGAAGACCTGATATTTAATGAGGGGGGAGATTTTTTGTTTTGATCAGAAGTGACCCGAGGACTATGAACAGTAGCTTGGAAAAGCCGAAGTATTTTAAGTCGGGAGAAGTCATCAAGAAGAGTGGCATCTCTCGTCAGGTCTTGTATCAGTACACCGCTATGGGACTTGTTGAAGAAGCGCAGCGAACCAAACATGGTCATCGCCTTTATGCGCAGGAAGTGTTCCAGCGTCTCCATATTATTCGCGAGTTGAACGCCTCAGGATATCCTCTCAAGGATATTAAAGAGATCTTTTTCACCGATAAAAGAATCGAACCGGAGCACGCCTAACGCTTCGCTGTCAAACTCCACTATTCTTCATCAAGAGCTCGTAAGTCCTATAAAATATGCTTCTTAGAAGAAACGTGAAGATTTTGCCAGCGTTCTACGTTAAAGCCCCATGTCAGCAACGCGGACTTCCTTAAGTTCTTTTCTTGTTGCTGAGACCACAAATTTATATGGTTATCGCTCTCAAGGCTCACCTCAAGGGGTCGGGCGACTTGTTCATCCAAGTCAGAGCAGAGACATAACTAAGGAAGGTATACGGATGAAACGTGTGACATCTTTTGCAGTTGCCGCGCTCAGTGTTTTCGCACTCAGCGCTCCCGCCATGGCGGAGGTGCCTGTTTTCCCGAATGAAGATCGGGACGCAGACCCCGCTGTCACCGCCGAAAAAGGTGGTAAAGGATTTGGCAAGGTCGCGGCCAAGCTTGGCTTTGTGACCAACGTCGACTTCAAACCCGTGGGTAGCCCCAACGCGAAGAAGGGCGGCGAGCTGATTCGCCATGAGCGAGACTATCCTCGCAACTTCCGCCCCCTGGGTCCTCAAGCGAACACAGCATTCAACTACCTGTCCCGCTCCCTGATGTATGACACATTGCTCCGGAGCGATCCAAACACCAGCGCCTGGTTGCCAAACTTGGCGACTCACTGGAAGAAGTCCAAGGACGGAATGACCTTCTGGTACCGGATTAATCCAAACGCCAAGTGGGCTGATGGCAGCCCCATAACCTCTGAAGACGTTCGCTTATCCTGGCGGCTCCGCACGGACAAGACTCTAGGATCTCCCACGGATACCTGGGAAAAGTTCCAAGAGCCCATCTGCGAATCGAAATACATCGTTAAGGTCGTCTGTAAGAAGAAGAACTGGCGTAACTTCCTGTATTTCTCAGAGGCCGTCGTCCTGCCAGGAAAACAGCTCAAAGAATACGTCGATGGCAAAGAGAACGCCAAGCAATGGGTCACGGACTACAACACCAAGTTCATGATGCCAAGCGGCCCTTATGAAATTAAGCAAGAAGACCTCGTCACAGGTCAGCGCTTCGGACTCCGTCGTCGTGCCAACTACTGGAATGAGGCGGCTCGCGTCAATGTCGGACGGCACAACTTCGACAGGATCACCCGCGTCGTCATCTCCGATTCCAATATTGCTTTTGAGCGGCTCAAGAAAGGCGAAAAAGGCGATATCAACCTTCTCCTCGTCTCCACAGCACGACGCTGGGTCAAAGAGATGCGTCCTCAAAAGCTCCAAGACATGGCTCGCGGACTCATTCAAAAACGCAAGATCTTCAATGAGCAACCTCAGGGCGTCGCTGGAAGCGCATTGAACATGCGCGATCCTATTCTCAAAGACGTGAACGTGCGTAAAGCCTTGACCTTGCTTCTCAACCGCAAGCGTCTCCTCAAAGAGCTTATGTTCAACCAGTACATTCCGACCCGGTCTTACTGGCCAGGAACTGAGCACTCCAACCCGGCCAATCCGAAGAACCGCTTCGATCCCGAAGCCGCCATCGACTTGCTTGGGAAAGCCGGCTATGAGATCAATAAGAATGGCCTCATGGTCAAAAAAGGCACGAACGAGCAGCTCACGCTCCGCCTGACCTATGCCACATCAGGATTCACTCCTCACTTGTCGATCTATCAAGAAGCCCTGAAAAAAGTTGGAATTAACCTCTCCTTAAATCTGACTCGCGGCCAACAGCTTTGGGGACAGCTCCAAGAGCGCAAATATCAAATGTGCATGATCAGCTGGGGTGCTCTCCAACACCCAAACCCAGAGACCTCCTACAAAGGAAGCTACGCTGACCAGATCAACAACAACAACGTGACTGGAGTTAAAAACGCCGAGATCGACGCCCTGATCGCAAAGTACGATAAGCTTGAGGTTGAGGATAAGAAAGAACGCGTCGAATGCATTCAAAAGATCGACGGCATTCTTGCGAAGATGTATCCTTACGTCCTCTTCTGGTATGGACCTTATGAGCGCTTCCTGTATTGGAATAAGTTCAGCTATCCTGAGTCGGGTATCTCTCGCACTGGTGACTATGACGACGTCGAGTATTACTGGTGGTTTGACGCCGAGAAGGCCAAGAAGGTCGAAGAGTGTCGTGCCGATAAGAGCAAGCGCAGCTTTATGAAAATTGGCAAAACAGTGATCAAATACTGGGCTAATCTTCGTAAAAAGCAGAAGAACTGATTCCCATCGAAGCCTCGATTCTCCTAGAGTGTCGAGGCTTCCAAAGAATAAGGACATTCCCTCTCTATGTGGAGTTATTTCGCGCGTCGCTTTCTGTTAGCGATACCGACGCTTCTTTTCTCAACGTTGATTGTCTTTCTTGTCGTTCAAAAAGCTCCCGGCGGTCCCGTTGAAGCGGCCATTATGGCCAGCCAAATGGGCGGTGGCCAAGGTGAAGCTGGCGGCGGCGCCGTCGACATGGCAAACAACGGCGTCAGTCAGGCGTCGATTGACGCCATCAAGAAATACTACGACCTTGATAAACCCATCCACGTTCGCTTCTATCGCTGGGGCAAGAAGATACTCCGCCTCGACTTTGGAGTCTCTTCCAACTTTGGCAAGCCTGTTTGGGACATGTTGAAAGGTCGATTCAAGATATCGATCTCCCTCGGTCTCCTAGGCTTCTTCCTTAGTTATATGATCTGTATCCCCTTGGGGATTTTCAAAGCGATCAAACACAACGGCTACTTCGACTTCGGGAGCAGCGTACTCGTTTTCGCAGGCTATTCGATTCCCGGCTGGGCCTTCGGAATGCTCGCGCTGATGTATTTCGCCAGCCCCGACTACGGCTATGAATGGTTCCCCCTGAACGGAATCCAATCGAGCCCCGACGTTTTCAAAGAGCTCTCGACCTGGGGCAAGCTGATGGATTACGCCCACCACGCGATCCTTCCTGTCGGCGCTTACATGTTGGGGTCCTTCGCCCGACTGACCATCCTCACCAAGAACTCCCTTATGGAGAACCTCGGCCAGGACTATGTGAGAACCGCCTTCGCAAAGGGACTCCCTGAGCGTCGAGTGATCGTCGTCCACGCCATGCGCAACTCATTGATTCCTCTCGCAACGGGACTCGGTCACATTTTCAGTCTGGTCCTCGCAGGATCCTACTTGATTGAGAGCGTCTTCCAAATCGAGGGAATGGGTATGCTCGGCTTCAAGGCCATTATCAATAAAGACATCAATATCGTTATGGGAATCCTTGTGATCTCCACGGCCCTCAGCCTTTTCGGAAACATTGTGCAAGACGTCCTTTACTGCATCTTCGACCCAAGAATTCGGTTTAAGTAATGAACGAAGCCATCACGAAAGAAGACGCTCCTAAGGCATCAGTATCCGTTTTTCGCAAACGGCTACGGAAATTCCGCTCGCTAAAACGTGGCTATTACAGCTTCATCATTTTAGTGACCGCCTATATTTTGAGCTTCTTCCTGCCCCTGCTCATGAACAATAAAGCTCTCGTCGTAAGTTACGACGGTGAACTTTACTACCCCATCGCCACTTACTACAAAGGTGAGTTCTTTGGTCAGTTCAATGACTTCAGCACAAACGGTCGCACTGAGACGAACTACCGTCTCCTAAAGGCCCGCTTCGAAGCCGAGGACGAAGGCAACTGGGTCTTCATGCCCCCCCTCGTCCCCTTCGGTCCCTCCGAAACGCCGCAGGTCGCCAAAGAGAAGATCCTTATCGACGCCTATAAAGCTGGCAATTTCGACGTCGATTCAAAGGACAAAAAGCCCGAAAAAAGCGCCGAAGAAATCGCCAAAGAAGAAGAGAAAGCCTACTCTGGCGGCGACGAAGATGAAGACGACGGCGGATTCAAATACGACCCTAATAAGTTCAAGGACGACAAAGACAAGAATAAGTCCGGGGACAAGAAATCGGGGGATGACGACGAAGACGACGATGGCTATAAAGGCGATGACGAAGACGACGACGACGGTTACAAAGATGAGGATGAAGACGACGAAGATGACATGGGGGAAGATGGTGAAGATGACAACTATCAATACAACCCAGACACCTTCGACGATCAAAAGGAAAAGGCCTTAGCCAAAGAGAAGGAAGAAGGTAAGAACAAGTCTGACCGCGATAAATTGATCGCCGCAGCCTTTCCCCTTCCTCCCTCCGATGTCCACCCCTTTGGAACAGACAACACCGGACGCGACCTCGCTTGCCGGCTAGCCTATGGATTCAATGTCTCATTGACCTTCGCGTTGATCTTGCTGATCGTCGCCTACACCATCGGAATCACGATTGGCTCTGTGCTCGGTTATTACGGCGGCTACGTCGACCTCTTTGGTCAACGAGTCATCGAGATTTGGCAAACGGTGCCTTTCCTCTACACGGTGATGATCCTCGGCGCGGCCCTGCAGCTCAATAACGACCCGAGTAAGCCGGCCTACTTCCAGCCAAGCTTCATTCTGCTTATCTCCATCCTGGCGTCCTTCTCCTGGATGGGCATGACCTACTTCGTCCGAGGCGAGTTCCTCCGGGAGAAGTCGAAAGATTATGTGTCCGCCGCGATTTCTATCGGCACCAAGGATCACATTATTATCTTCAAACACATCCTCCCCAACTCGCTCACACCCGTCGTGACCTTTGCGCCGTTTGCGATTGTCGGAAACATCTCGTCTCTCGTGGCGCTCGATTACCTCGGATTTGGACTACCCGTTCCGACTCCTAGTTGGGGTGAGCTCATGAAGCAAGCCCTCGGTGACCTGAAATCCTGGTGGCTCGTAAGCGCTCCCATCGCCGCATTGTTCGTCACACTGTTGCTCGTCGTCTTCATTGGTGAAGCCGTCCGAGAAGCATTCGATCCAAAAGTCTTCAGCCGACTTCGTTGAGAGGCCATTAAACGTGGGTAGAAAAGGCAAACGCCGCGACGTTCAGCAAAAGAAGCGAGACAAGCGTCTTCGTCAACGCGAGGCTGGCAAAGCAAAAGCGGCCGCCGAGCAAGAGCGGGCCGCATCACAGCGAGCTAAAGCCGTCTCTGGCAGACAAAGCTCTGTCGGCGCTGAGGTCCTCGCTATCGCCGCTGAAAGCTCCGCTACAGAGCCTGTTGCCAAGGCCAAAAAAGAACTCAACATCCCAGAATATAAGCCCAGCGAGAAGAGCCTCCTCAAAGTCAGAGACCTTCACACTCGCTTTAGGACCGAAGCCGGCCTCGCCAACGCAGTCTGCGGCGTCAGCTTCGATGTCTACGAGGGTGAGGTCCTCGGAATCGTTGGAGAATCAGGCTCGGGCAAGAGCGTCACCTCGCTCTCCATCATGCGATTGATTCCCAACCCTCCCGGGGAAATCCACAAGGGCTCTATCCTCTTTCAAGGCAAAGAACTCCTCGATCTTGGCTGGGAAGACATGCGGCGCATTCGTGGCAAAGAAATCGCCATGATCTTCCAAGAGCCAATGACCGCTCTCAACCCCGTCTACACCGTGGGTTTCCAGATCATGGAGATCCTCGAACATCACGAGAACCTCTCCAAACCAGAAGCCTTTCAGCGCGGCGTGAAGCTCCTCGAAGAAGTCGGAATCCCCGACGCTGAGCGGCGCATGACCGACTATCCTCACCAATTCTCAGGAGGAATGCGGCAGCGCGTCGTGATCGCTATGGCCCTGGCCTGCGACCCTTCCCTTCTTATCGCTGACGAGCCCACCACAGCCTTGGACGTCACCATTCAAGCGCAGATCTTAGAGCTGATGCTCAAGGTTAAGGCCAAGCGTAAAGACGCCGCGGTCATGCTCATCACTCACGACCTCGCTGTTGTCGCCGAGACCTGCGAACGAGTCATTGTGATGTATGGCGGCAAGGTCCAGGAAATGGCCCCCGTCTCCCAGCTCTTTAAAGATCCAAAGCACCCCTACACCCTGGGCCTCCTTTCCTCGCTCCCCAAGCCCGTTCGCGGCAAAAAAGAGCGAAAGTTGAAGACCATCCCCGGTATGGTGCCTAACATTCACAACTTCCCCAAAGGTTGCCGATTCTCAACGCGCTGCGACGTGGTTGAAGATCGCTGTCATGACAATGAACCTGAGCTGCACAAACTAGGCGACTACCATTACGTCCGTTGCCATCTCGTCGAGGGAGATAAGATCGAGGTATGAGCAAGACGACAAGCTCCGGTAAAGTGTTACTAGAGGTCAAGAACCTCCGCGTCCGTTTTCCCGTCCAGGGCGGAATAATGATGCGTAAAGTCGCGGAAGTGAAAGCTGTTGACGGCGTCTCATTCACCGTCAAAGCCCGGGAGACCCTCGGACTGGTCGGGGAATCCGGCTGTGGAAAGTCGACGACTGGAAAGGCGCTCATCAACCTCTTGCGCCCCACCGTCCCAGGGGTCATCCTCGAAGGTCAAGTCATTTACCATGCTCCCGACGGCCCCGTTGACCTCCTGGCTCTTAGCAACTCTCAAATGCGGCGCTATCGCAGCCTCATTCAAATGATCTTCCAAGATCCTTATTCCTCACTCAATCCTCGATTGACGGTCGGAAAGATCATCGAAGAACCCCTCCTCGTTCACACCAACATGCTCGCTCCTGAGCGCAATAAGAAGGTCAAAGAGCTGCTCGTCCGCGTTGGCCTCGGTGGAGAGCAAGCCGCGCGCTATCCTCACGAGTTCTCGGGTGGGCAGCGACAGCGGATTGGCATCGCTCGCGCCTTGGCCACCAACCCCGAAATCATCATTGCTGACGAGCCTGTAAGCGCTCTTGACGTCTCGATTCAAGCTCAAGTCATCAACCTCATGCAGGAGCTCCAAGACGAGTTCGGCATCGCCTACGTGTTTATCGCTCACGATCTCTCAGTCGTCGAACATATCGCCGATCGCATCGCGGTCATGTATCTCGGCAACGTCGTTGAGCTAGGCACGAGCGACCACGTCTACTTCGAGCCTCAGCATCCCTATTCCAGGGCCCTCTTATCCGCAGTCCCAATGCCCGACCCTGATCGGTCACGGCCGAATCGGATTGTGCTGGAAGGAGATGTTCCGACGCCGATGGCGAAACCAAGTGGATGTGGATTCCGGACTCGCTGTCCGATCGCCGAAGCGAGCTGCGCCAAGGACATTCCAGCACTCCGCCAAGTCAAGGGACGAATGGTTGCCTGCCCGCTCACCGAAAAGATGTCAAAGCTACTCAAAAGCTCCTAAAGCAACAAGGCGGTCCTAATCCTCCGTGGACGAAGACCTACGACGATCCGACCGCGCTCACCGTATTCGTCCTCGTGACTCCGCATCCATACTTCGCTTCTTTCAATCCCAAGCCCATGTTCATGGCGAGAGGGCCTATTTGGCCCTCCTTAACGACCGTCATGACTGGAACTCAACCCCCCAATTGCTCCAAGACCGAGTCATTGCACTCGTCGCAGAGCAACTTGAGGATGATTTCTCGTTTTTAGAGACTCGGGAATGGTCTTGCGCCAGTCATCGGCACCGCTTAGGAAGCTTCATTCACAATGAGAGTTCGATGATCTTTCAGCTCATACCTGGAGGATCTTTCCAGATGGGGACGGAAGCCGGTTTTTCGAGCGAGGCACCCCTTCATACAGTCACAATGAGGCAACCCTTTCTCCTCGGACGTTACCCCGTACTCTACAGAGAGTGGATACGC
>JARGOJ010000102.1:4390-4966 GCA_029210225.1 Planctomycetota bacterium | reverse complement strand
CGCTATCCTAACTTGGGGGGCTCTTTTTAAACTACAGACACGGCTCCGATCACAACGGTTTCCTGGATTGCAGCCTGTGCGTGGCTTAGTGAGGTGGGCTCGGGGCTGCGCCTACCAACAGAGCAAGAGTGGGAATATGGAGCCCGTGCAGGTTCGACAGACAACTACTTTTGGGGGTCTGAGATCGACCCCCACTACTGCTGGTACTGGGAGAACAGCGCAAGCGGCGCAAGAGACCCTACGGACCACAGCTTAAGCAGCAACGGCTTCGGACTGTCCGATATGCTCGGCAATGTCAAAGAGTGGTGTGAAGATCTTTGGCGCAGCGACTACAGCGAAAGCGGCCCTGCCACGATCGTTAATAATATTCCCGCCGGACGTATTACACGGGGCGGAAGCTTTCGGTCGGGCTCAGAATTCCTGCGCTGTAGCTCCCGTTCCTGGCACCGCCCCGAGTGGCGCGCTATCGACCTCGGCTTCCGGGTTGCACGAAGCATCTCGGGCTTCCATATATCATCGGGAAAATAGCGGTGCTATGATCCGCCCTTCTCCAAGCCTTCGGGAAACAGAGCGTCG
>JARGOJ010000102.1:4158-4380 GCA_029210225.1 Planctomycetota bacterium | reverse complement strand
CAATGTCCCTCTTTCAAGCAAAACAACTCAAGGTCGGTTTTGGCGACTCGGTCCTCATCGACAACTTGAGCTTCACCCTCGAAGCCGGTCAAGTAAAGCCAATCACCGGACCTTCCGGAACCGGGAAAAGCTCTTTACTCCGTGTCTTAGCAGGGTTGACCGATCCGTTTTACGGCCAGCTCCGCTTCCAAGAGAAAGACCCGAGAGAGATAGGCTGGCCCA
>JARGOJ010000102.1:1658-4083 GCA_029210225.1 Planctomycetota bacterium | reverse complement strand
TCTTGCTCGTCGCTCAGAAACCAGTCTTCCCCAGTCTCAATGTCATTGATTGTCTAAAGCGCCCCTTCACCTACAGCCATCAGCGCGATCCCTTCCCCGACGGTGAAGTGGCAAAGCTCTTAGAGCGCTTTCAACTGAAAGAAAAGGTCCTCGACCAGGACGTCCTCACCCTCTCCGTCGGCCAACAACAAAGGGTCGCCCTCATTCGTGCGCTTCTTCTAAAACCCAAGATCCTTCTCTTAGATGAAGCCACCAGCGCCCTCGATAAGGACAATCAAAATATCGTGGATGCCCATATTCAAGAGTTAGCCAGGGACGGATTGGCTGTGCTCTTTGTCTCCCACGACCCAGCCCAAGTCGAGGCGCTCGCCAATTCCAATGCGATTGAACTCACGATGTCGAAAGAGCAAAGCTCATGACCGTTCCTATTAGTTCTAGCGGCCTGATATTGAGCGGCTTGCTCGTATTTATTGCCGGTCTCATTAGCTTTTTGTTCCGCTTGAAGCTTGAGTCGAAGATATTCATTGCCACGGTGAGAACTGTCATTCAATTGACGCTCATTGGCTATGTTCTCACCTGGATCTTCGATGAGAACCGCAACCCGCTCGTCTTGATTCCCCTGGTCCTTATCATGATTTCGGTGGCCAGTCGCTCCGCCGTTCAGCGCGCTTCACAAACCGTCAAAGGCGCTGCTTGGCTAACCTTCGCCACCCTCATGGTGAGCGCGCTCTTCACCACGATCACTGTCACCGGCGTGATTGTTGGCGTCGACCCTTGGTACAAAGCTCAGTATTTCATTCCACTCTTAGGAATGGTGCTTGGGAATGGCCTGACAGGAATTTCCCTCTGCTTAGACCAATCCCTCAGTCATTTAAAAGACAAGCGAGAGTTGATTGAAATGGAGTTGGCCCACGGCGCGACCGCCTGGGAGGCTTCGCGAGATATCCTTGCTGGGGCGACATATCGCGGAATGATTCCAATCATCAATTCAATGACAGTGGTCGGGCTTGTCTCATTGCCTGGGATGATGACTGGTCAAATTCTGGCTGGGGCCGATCCCTTAAGCGCTGTGAAATATCAGATTGTCGTCATGTTCATGATTTGCACGGTGACGTCGCTCTCTTGTTTAATGCTAGTTCTCTTAGTCTTTAAGCGACTCTTCAACGATAAGCATCAGCTCTGTTCCGATCAGATATTGAAACAGGATTGATGATTTTTTTGAGCCTGATCGACTTACAATGATTGATGGAGAGCGCGAGAATTTGCGAGAAACGAGGACGGTTCTGGGCGCTGCTCTGAACGGCGTGGCCAATCGAAGATCACTTATTCAGACCAAGACCCCGCAAGATAGAACTTCGTCAACTTGTCGAGTTCTTTGGTCCCTTGACTGCGTAGCCACTGCTCCGCTTCCCTCACCTGTTTTTGGCCAGGAAGCCCGAGAATCAAACCTTGGCAACGCTTGGCGATGGCCCCTCGGAGTAGCACTTCTTCTCGTTGAAAACCCTCTTGAGCCGCTCCTAGCAAAGCGCTGGCCCTCGCCTTATTTCCATTTAGAAGCGCGAGGCTTGCCTCGACCATTTCATTCAGTTGTCGATAACAGGGATATTGAGGATGCACTGATTTTGCCGACGACACACGAGCCTCATTGATAAATTGAATTTGTTCTGAGCCTTGTGATTCCCAGGCGCAAATCAATGCGCACCGCGCCCGAATATCAAGGAAGTTGAGTCGAACACTCAAAAACGCGCCGCCCCTCTTAATGACACTCCACTGTTTTGTTAGCTCGTCCCACGCTGCATGCCCGGGCCCCTTATACATCAATCGTTCAATCTTCGACCGAATCATGTAAAGCTCAGTCACTCCCGTGCCTTCACCGGTGACCTTTCGCCAACGTGCATCGATCGCGCGGGCCTCGGCATCGGCGAGCTCGACGCTGTCTCGAACGAGGAGACAGAGGTTTCTAGCGCGGTGGAAGCTGAGGTATTCAAGGTAGAGATCACCACGTTTTCGAGCTTCTTGAAGCAGGCTCACTTCCAATTTCGAGATGTATTGAACATCCCCAAGCCACTCGAGGTTTAGAAAGCGAGCAAAGTGCAGTAGGGCCATTTCCCAATAGGCCCCATTGCAGCGTTCCCGAAACAACTGCAGCGAGTCTTCAATCACTTCGAGGGATGCCCGCCAGCGACCATGATAGTAATTCGTGAATGCCAGACAAAGCTTGGATATCCCGTCAACGTAGGGATCGTTGACCTCGGTGACCATTTCTATCGCTTGTTTTCTCCGGCGCTCCCCGGATTCGTGATGGCCAAGCACCGACTGAAACCAAGAATCAAGCATTAACCCAAGGGCCAGGTAGCGAGCGTTCCCAGACTGAATCGCATAGATTTGAAGCCTCGTCAAAAAGTCGAAACCAATCGTTGGATCG
>JARGOJ010000102.1:0-1648 GCA_029210225.1 Planctomycetota bacterium | reverse complement strand
GCGACCACAATTGAAAAGGCAATCACCCAGCAGGTTTCCACGCGAATTCTGTCGTCATTGAATTGCTGTCGCGGCCCTGTAAACCTCTTTAACAACCACCAAAGTCGCCCCCGACGAAGAAGGAGTCGAATGAGATGCCATTTCGAATACTTAGGAACGGACAATCCGATGTCCGATGCAACTTGAGAAATGACGGTTCGACCCCGCGCAAAATGACCGCTGCTAAAGAGCTGTTGGGCGGCCCGACGTCTCAACTCCAAGCGTCCGGCGGCATCGGCAGAGGTCGCGGCGGATAGGTAGGCATCGGCTGCGGCCAATCCATCTCCGACATTGCTCAGCGCTTCTCCAAGCTGACGCTGCAAGCGATGAGCCTCTTCATCACTTAGTCCTCCGGCTTTCAGTGCGCGACGACTGAGCCTGGCTGCGCGTTCAAAAGCGAGAGATTCAAAAGCCTGATCGGCGGCCTCAGTCAGGTATCTTGCGGTTTTCTCTTTATCCCCAAGCTCTTCATAGAACAGAGCGAGAAACTCTGGATCAACATCGGGCTCAGCGGCGATAATCTCTGCCAGGCGCGATACTAACTCGCGCCGTCGCTCGCTGGTCAATTCGGCGCATAAACAGCTCGCCAGCCGATCATGGGGGGACTCAACCAATTCTTCGCTGTCGTCCAAACGCGCTGCGATGAGATGCTCGGCTTGGAGCTGAGCATAATCCTCCGCTGCCAGGCTCTCCACACCTGCAGCCTTTAACACGACGCGCATTGGAATAGGCCGCGCCACAAGGGCAACAAGCTCAGCGAAGTTCCGGGCTGCCGGTGAGAGCCCCGCCAAGCGGAGCTGCAACAAGTCGCTGAGGGAGAGGCTCTTCCCCGGTTCCACCTTCCCCGTTTGAAGCTTGAAGGACCGCGCCATTTGCGTCAGTAAGAATGGATTCCCCCCTGACTCCCGGGCAAGCTCCAACGCGCTCGCTTCGTCATCTTTTCCCAGCAGCCCGTGAGCCAATTGAATGGCGTCCTTCTCATTCAGATCCTTTAATTGAATAGGAGTGAGCCAGGCCGGAAGAGATTTTAGCGTCGAGATGTCAGCATCAAGGCGTCTTAAGTAAGCGCTACGTTCTCGCTCTTCCTCTCTGTAAACGCCAATAAATAAAAGCTCTGGGGCCATTTCTGCCTGGAATAAATTTTCAAGAAGCAGCGCGCTGTCCTCGTCGCCCCAATGGAGATCATCGACAAATATGACAAGCGGGCGATGAGCAGCGAGGCGACCAAGAAAGTCTTTCAATGCAATGAACGCCCGACGCTGAATCTCCGCTTTATCCTTGGCCGACTGGGGATTATCCTCGACAGCGGTGGCGATGGCCTCAACCCGAAGCAAGACAGGAAACAACTGACAAAGCGCAGGCAGATAATTGGGCAGAAGAACCTGGGCCTTCGACCGAGGCAAGCGCCGTAAAAACCGACATAGAGAATCGATAATACTGTCCCACGCCTTGAAGGGAACCGATTCCTGCTGATAACAGCGTCCGTGCAAAACAATCGGTGATGTCAATTCAGAATGCGAAAGAGACTTTAAGTAGGAATGAATGAACTCACTTTTACCCACCCCGGCGTGGCCAGAGACAAACTGGAGAATCGGCGAGTTTCGCTCGA
>JARGOJ010001198.1 GCA_029210225.1 Planctomycetota bacterium | reverse complement strand
AGCAGGCAATGAAACAGAGCGACTCATCAAAGTGCGCCCCTCGATTCTCAATGACCACGAGCGTTGGCGCTGGGCCTCTAGAGAAGCGCAGGATCGAGTCATCGAGAACCTGATCACGAGAGTTCGTGCGCCGTTCCAATATCTCGATACGGTGAGCTATGAATGCGGTGAGCGAAAGTACCGCATCGCTCGCTTTAGACATAAGAAAACAGGCCTCGATTTGCATCTTGTCCCAGGCGGCGACTTCAACATGGGCATTCCCAGCTTTCCCAATGAGTCGATGTACGTGAAGCGCGTGAGCCCTAAGATGCACAAATTCGCTCGCAGGCACTTTAAAAACGCCACACCTCAGCGTCGCGTGCAAATGAAGCCCTTCCTGATCGCGCCGGTTGAGTTGACCGAAGAACAATGGGCCATGGGGAAGGTCGGCAAAACCAGGGTCACTCCCAAGCAACCAAAAGGCAAACTCAATCGCTCCTTGATCACCGAATGGCTCCGAGACTTTCCCAGCCTCAGAATGCCAAGCGAGGCAGAGTGGGAGTATGCCGCCAGAGCAGGAAGCAACACACGCTACTTTTGGGGCGACGAGCTTGACGAACGATACCTTTGGTTCAACGAAAACAGCGGTCAACGAATTCACCTTGTGACCGAGCATAGAGACGCCACCAATGCTTTCGGCCTCTCTGATGTGATCGGGAATCTTTGGGAGCTTGTCGCCGATGATTTCCGGTCTGACTATCAAATCCCCCCCACTCAAGAACCCTATTTTCAAACGACAAAGCGCAGGAAGCCCGAACACATCTTTCGTGGCGGTGGCGCTGTCAATCCGCCGATTAGTCAGTCGTTGACTCTGCGAACGTCCTTCCCCCACGGCCTTCTCGACATGTCCTATGGAGTTCGCCTAGCCGTATCCTTCAACAAAGTCTTTCACCCAAACAAATAACTTGGCTAACTCTCTCAATCGAAACGACGAATTCAACGAAATCGACAGCTTATTGAGCCAGGACAAGCACGGGAAAGGAATGACTGGGTAAGCTATGGATGTGAACAACCGGGCATATATGATCTAGTCAATCTAGGAATTGAACGATTCTAAAGAAGTGAAGCCCTATGTACAACTCTGCCTATTCCTCCGAAACGTCTTCCTCCTGGTCCAACCCCAATTACGAGCTGATTTCGGAGCTGGGTCGCGGTGGCATGGGGATCGTCTACAAGGCCCGCCGCCTCAGCGATCAAAGCATTCTCGCCGTTAAGGTCTTGCCTCCTCACTTCGCCGATCCTGAGTTTCTCATTCGTTTTCAAAGAGAGACTCAGGTCCTCGCTCAGCTCGATCATCCCCACATCGTGAAGGTCTATGACTATGGCGAGCAAAGCTCTCCCTTCTTCGCTATGGAAGTCATGGAGGGGAAGGATCTAAAGGAGCTCTTCGAGGATCGACTGCGCTTAACAGGACAGCCTTTTAGGGTCGAGGAAGCCATCGATCTGATTGCACCGATCGCCGAAGCCCTCGCTCATTGCCACTCACAGAACATTCTTCATCGCGATATAAAGCTGGCGAACATCTTCATCAAGGATGGCGGACACCCGGTCCTCGTTGATTTTGGGCTCTCCAAGCAAAGCAACGAGAACTCTCACGGCAGCTACGAAAAGACCCTCTCTAAGACGGGAGAAATCCTCGGTACTGTGGCCTACATGAGCCCCGAGCAGCTCTCTCCGAATGGAGATTATGGCGCCATGGGACCTGCGACCGATGTTTGGAGCCTGGGAACGGCCCTATTCCTCTTACTCACCTGTCATTTCCCATACCCCGCCGTCAGTGCCATCCAGCTCTATATGAAAATCGTCGAGAGCCCCATTCCAGTGATCAGCGACATGCGCCCCGACGTACCAAGGTGGCTGACTCATTTACTCTTCCAAATGCTCTCAAAACATAGCTCAGAGCGACCCACCATGGAGGTCGTCGCACGAACCTTGAGAGGCCTTGACGAAGAATACTCCTCAGCCGTCCTGCACGAAAAACTTCAACCTAAGACACCCAACACTTACTTCTCCTTATCGAGCCTCGCCCTCGTCATCACCGTCCCCGCGTCCCTCATCCTGGCCTTCTTCTTGTGGCAGAGCCAAAGCGTCCTTCAGCTCAACGAATTAGACCAGCCCCCAGCCTATGTTTCCCGCAAGAAAATTATCCTTAAGGGTCAACTCAACCAAGGCCCCGTGACTATCTCAGTCGGAGGACGAAAGGATGTCAGCAAAGTCGATGGGCGCTTTGAATTGTCGATTCCTCTTAAAGAAGGAGTCAACTTCATTGAACTCTCCTTTTCCAATGGGCGAGGCAAGGATCTGACACGCTCTTATACGATCCGTCGCGACACCAAAGCGCCCATTATCCAGTGGACGCTCCCAGGAAAAGACAAGTCCCAAGCCTACGTTGAGATTGACGATTGTGGATCCATCAGCGGAAGCATCATTGAAACGTCCCTCTCTTCCCTGACCGTAAACAAGACCAATC
>JARGOJ010001197.1 GCA_029210225.1 Planctomycetota bacterium | reverse complement strand
AACCAGGACCATAGAACCAGTCCCAGTATCCACCGGGATACCATTGAGCGCTCTTACTAGTGCGAAGGACCTTGTATTTCACCTTCGCTTTGACCACTGGCGCGCCAAAGAAGTATTTTGCGACGATCTTGGCGGTGATTTTCTCGCCGAGCTGCACGGGGACAGTCGGCGCTTCAACAGTCACCTGGAATTCAGGCTTCTTGTATTCTTCAACCCGGAAGCGTGTGTAGCCGCCCATGTTCTTTATGTAACAGTTATAGGAACCAAGGGCCGCATCTTTGGGGAGAGTGTAGTCGAATTGAATTCCACCAAAGTTGTCAGCCTTATGGCTCTTCTCGTAGATCTTCTCGCCCTTGGGGCTGTAGATCACAGCGACAAAACTCTTACCAGCGTGGGCGGAGTTATCCGGCTTGTCGTACTTCGCTTGACGAACCCAGAACTTAACGTTGACCTTATGTTTTGGGCGGTAAACAGGGCGATCCGTGATCCCGAAGATCTTCGTCGCGGAGTATTCCTGATCTCTCCTTTGGCCGTACCAAACAGAGTTGAAGCCCATGAACGCGAGACGTTCACCCTGACGAGCGATGGCCAACCACTGAAAATTGCGCTCCAGGTCTTTGGCCGCAGGGAAGGCCCAACCTTCGGCGTTACTGTTCTCTGCATAAGAAGAGGTCGTGACTTCGTAATAGCCGCGTTTATTCTGGTCTCTCTTCCATTGTTGACGATATCCAAAGAACTCAATGTTTGCTTTGGCGACAGGCTTGCCCGTCTTTGAGTCGGCGACATAGTATCCAAACTCATTGTCAAAGGTCTTTTTAATCATGACAGTGTCATTCACCCAGATGATCACGCGGCTCGTATTACCGTTGTCCATTTTCGCTTCAAGTAAGTAGGCGCCTGGCTTTTGAAGAGGGGTTGTCACTGTCACTTCTTTGTCGAAGTGCTGAGCGAGAGGATTGAGGTCGAGAGACCAAGTTGCCGTTGTCTCCCCCACATATTCCTTCTCATTGCGATTCACAATGCGATAGCCGACGTTGCCCAGATTGACTTTGTACCAATCAATTCTCTTAGGCTTGCTTTTGATGTAGGTCTTTAGGTCGGCGAAGAGCTTTTCAACCTTGATTTCTTTAGCGGTAAAATTGACTTTCTTACCATTGCGGAATCGCAAATTGATGGTCGCGCCTTTTCCGGCGACATGCTCAGCACCACCGTTCAACTGACACCATGGGTTGACAATCTGAGAGAGGCGCTGGCTGTTCTTGACCATTTGCCAGAAACCAGCGGCCTTGGGATATTGACGGCGATTCTCAAAGATCTGGGCGAGACGTCCAGCTGCCGCGTTACCATATCCACTCATGGTCTTGGCACACATGAGTCGTAGGATTTTTACATAGTCATAATCGGGGTGTAACTTGAATCGCTTAACTCCACTCGCTAAGCGAGCAATCGTCTCGGATTCTTTGAGAGTGTGGAGAGAGTAAACTCCCGAATCTCCTGATTTCTGTGCCTTCATGAAGGCTTGGCCGTAATACCGCATCGTTTGAACGCCAAACTGCTGCCAAGCAAACTCGGCGATACGCCAATCAACCTCTTGCGCACGATTAGAATCGAGCTCTTTCGTTTGGAGAAGAAGCCAGCGCCAGCGTTCCCCATCGGTCTTGGCCGCTTTATATGACTTGGGCATCTTGTGATAAACAGGGTTGCCTGCCTTATCAACCGGGGCTCCGGTGCCACCTCCTCCATAGTAATTGTAGTTGCGGCTAAAATCAGGAGTCTTACTGAGGTCCGTCAGATACTGAAGCTTCCAAGCGCCGCTGCTTCCTCGTCCGCTCGCCAAGACATTCGAAAAATATATGTAGAACTGAGCCAGCTCTTTGCGATCAGTCTCATTGACAGAGATATCCTGAGCCGCGTCCATAAGCTGCATAGACCGGACTCGGTCATAAGCATAACTATAAACATAGCGTCCTCCTCCTCGGTGATAACCCCGCTGGAACTTCCCTGCGACGATGTATCCGTAGTGAGTCAGCTCGCTGTATCGCTTCGCGACCTCCCATTTAACACGCCAATTCTTCGGATGGGTCTTCAAGACCTTTTCGAGAAACGCATCAATCTCATTGACTTTGGTGATTCGCTGAAAACCCTGAACGGCCATCCTGATGTCCGTGGTGACAAGCTTTGGATGGACGTCCTTACTTAGGGACAGTTTTTTCGCTAGCTCTAGAGCATCTTTAAAATTGCCCTTTTTGAAAGCGTCTTGATAAGTGCTTCGCTGAGCAGAGTACGGTTGAGCATCCTCTCCGTACGCAGCGCTCGTCACGAGCCCCAGCGCGAGGCAAAGCGCCACTACTTTTCGTTTTCTCACGGTCTTACTCCAGTTTACTAGAATCTCACTATCCCAAATAACAAACACCGCCGTCTGGAACTCCGTAGGCGTTACGGAAAAAGACGGCGGTGAGTGCAAAAATACTTATCAGTCGGTAATGATGACTTTGATTTCGTCGGAGTTGGCCTT
>JARGOJ010001196.1 GCA_029210225.1 Planctomycetota bacterium | reverse complement strand
ACGTTCTGGTTGTCTTTGCCTTGCATAAGCGCCATGGAGATGTCGTATCCCGAGAGGTCGGGGTCGCTCTGTTGAATCAGGAAAACGCGGGCGCTATCGCACTGAAGCAACAACGGGATCGAGCGCTCTGCCTTTTTCTTGGCCTTGTCCGCTGCCCTCTTCTTCTCTTTGGGGCTTTGCTTCTTCGTCTTTTTCTTGGCCTTCTTATCTTTGTCTTTTTTAGACGTCGACGACAGGAAAGCCCCATCGCTCTTTGTTTTGAGTCGTACCTGCCCCACTAAGTCGAGGATAATCTCGGGGCCACGACTCAGCTCTAATTCATTTAACAGACTCGATTCGGGCCAATGCATAACAATGACCTCGGCCTGGCCCGCGCTGCCTTCTTTGTCTTTGAGTAAAACTAGTTTCTTGCGGCTCTTCTCCGACTTGAGAATAAGAATACGATCTTCGTGAAGCCATTTGACCGTGTCTGCTTCAAGCTCCAAGCCGTCGTCGCGCCCAATCGTGACGCGCTCCCCTTTGGCGGGAGAGGCGGTCATGGTCTTCGTTTTAGAGTCCCAGGAGAAAGCCTGAGCCTTCATTCTCATGGACGGCTCTTTACTGTCTTGCTTGGTATAGAGCTCTGCGCTAGGGCCGTCGACGAGCATAGAATCAAAGTCGGTCAGATCGAATTGCTTGTTGCCCTTAGGGTCTTTACTTTTCTCTTTATCACGGCCTGTCAGTCCCTCGACCATAGCGAAGGGATTCTCTTTCATTCGAAAGCGAGCCCGGTCTCCTTTCATTTCCGTGACTTGAAGCTTTTCACCACTTCCTTTGCGAACCGAGGCGAGAAATTCATCGTTCAATTCCAAGGCCTGCGACTCTTTCAGGAACCGAATATCATTGGCTTCAAAGCTCTGCGTTTGTTTATCTCGAACCACTAAGATCTTCGCCGGCCGCCCATTGAGCCTCACGCTCTCCAGAGAATTCAAGGTCTGGCTCTGGCTCTCTTTCTTCGCCTTCTCTTTTAGCGCTTTGTCTTTCTTAGGATCGCCCGTTTTCTTGATCTCTTTTTTAGCGGTGTCTTTGAATGGATTTTTGGAGAAGCGCAGCCACCCTTTGTCGCCGGTCAGCCGGCCATCGAGCTTCTTCTTTGGATTCTTCCAGGTTGACAGGACATCGCCGGTCAATTCAAAGTCGTTGTCTTTCGCCTCAAAAGTAATCTCACGTGCCTGCAATTGACGCGTCTCATCTCCCTGGTTTTGCTTAATCCGTGCGCCTTTTTCGCCGCGTAAACGGAGCTTTTTAATCTGTCCGCCAATGTCTAATTTCTTCTTGGCCTTCTTCGGCTTCTCGGCTTTATCCTTCTTAGGCTCAGCCTTTTTGTCCTTGTCCTCTTTCTTCAGCGCGTCGTCCAATTTCAATCCCTTAAATGGGTTGTCCTCGAAGACGATCTCTAACTGATCGGCGTTCAATTCATTCCGGGTTTCCGAGTCTTTACTAGTCCTACGGAAGTGCGCATAAACCTTGCCATCCGCTGACATCATTGATTCATCAGCATCGAATTGAATGCGCTTCGCCTCCAGTCGTCGGCTGCGCCGCTTACGAATTTCTTCAACCGTCCCAGGCGCTCCAATAAGACGAAAGGCCTTTATTTCCTGGCTTGGCTTCGACTTCTTCTCTTTATCTGATTTCTTGGCTAGTTTCGGCGCCGGAATTTCCTCGACCTCTAACCACGCCTCATCTCCGCGTAGCTTAATCTCACTAGACTCCAGGAATAAATTGGCGAAGAAGTTGCCGGACGCTTCGATGGTTCGGACGCTGCTTTCCTCGCTCATATGAAGATCGTTGGCTTGGATCTTGCGCCGAAGCACGCCCTTAAGGTCTCTTTCAATCAGGCTCGCGGGCTCGCCTCGAACAGTCAGCTCGCCTTTGTCTAGCTCGCGCTCTAAGAAGTCAGCCGTCAATTGAACGTGGCTCGCCTCTTTCTTGGGGTCGTTCTTCACCAAGCCCTTAAATTCAACGTTCTCTTCGGCGCGAAAATAGGCCAAATCAGGCGAGCTCAGGTTCTCCAGGCTCATGAGACTCGCGCCCCCAAGACTCCCGAGTCCTCTTGCGATCTCGCCGCTCCAGTGATTCGATAAAAGTATGATCTCAAGGGTTTCACAGCGGCCCCGAGTCTCTTTTGTCGCGAGGTCTTTCATGCGCACTTGCCCACGACAAATCAGATGGAAGCCTTGAATGTTCTTCTCGGAGCCTTCAGGCAGCAAGAAATTGACGACCAGCTCCTGGCTCTCTATGTATGCGCCTTTGGGGAACCAAGACTCAAGGAAGTCCGATGATCGCGACGACTTTTTGTCCTTTGGATTTTTCTTGGCGTCCTTGTCCGCTGCTTTCTTCTTAGCGTCTTTCTTTGATTTTTTAGGCTCCTGCTTCTTGAAGTATTCCGGTGGAATCTCAAGCTTCACAGGGCCTCGTAATGTCAGTTCGCGGCGGCCTTTCAATTCGAGGCCCCGCTCGCTAAGTATTTTCAGGATC